>NZ_JARJDD010000039.1:0-24526 GCF_029269935.1 Gordonia sp. N1V | reverse complement strand
GGGGTGGGCTGGCGGCAGTTTTCTGTCGGTGGGGTGTGGTAGGGGGTGCGGCTTTCGCTGTGAGCCGGATCGATGTGGTTGGGAGGCTTGTTGTCTCACCGGGTCTCGAGGCCCGGCGCCTGGGGCGCCGTGCGCCTCGACTATCGGGGAAAGGGGCTCGTTGCGCGGGCAGGGCGGGTTGCTCGACCATCTGGAGGGCAGGGTTTTCGATGATGGGGGGCGCCTGGACGGTCGGGATTGCTGTGTACGCGGCGCCTACGTATGGACGCGGCTGGTGCAGCAGGGGCGTCTACGAATTCGGCTCGCGTTTGGCGCTTCGGCGGTGGATGTGGTTGGGAGGCTTGTTCTCTCACCGGGTCTCGAGGCCCGGCGCCTGGGGTGCCGGGCACCTCGACCATCGGGAAGGGCTCGACCATCGGGGCAGCGCCCCGGCGGTGAGTTCAGTGCCGGATCGGCGCCGGAGCCCAGAGTCCGCTGCGGGTGGCGGTGCCGGTGGTGATCTCGGCGTGGCGGGTCACGTCGTCGTAGGGGACCAGCCGCTCCAGTGAGCCCCAGTCGCGGCCGACGTCACCCTTCAGATACGTTGCCAGAGCGGTCGGTTCGAGCAGTACCTGCTCCCAGCCGATCGGGCCGCCGCCGAAGGCGTCCTGCCATGCAGAGACCGCCGCGGACAGATCCGCGCCGGGCTCGATGCGCCACTGCGGTAGTTCGGCGACACCGTCGTGGTGGGTGAACGGCCGCTGGCACGGGAACACCAACCCTGAGGTCCAGTCGACGTGCACCGGGGCGGTGGACCCGACGACGTCCTGCAGGGTCCGCATCTGCGGCAGGCGCGGCGGCGTGACGATGATGTAGCGATCCGAGGCGAGGTTGTCGTCGGTGGCGACGATGCGGACCGCGGTGATGTTGTCGGGCAGATCCGTGGTGGGTACCCGCACGTTGCGCCACGAGGGCATGGGTCCGGGGTCGATCATGTTCACCGATCCGGTCGCCGACAGGTCGGCATCGCGGGTGGTCGACCCGATCTTGCCGGTGGTGTACTCCAGTACCAGATCCTGCGGATTGTCGAACTGCCCGGCGATGGAGAAGGTCACCAGCGGGTGATCCCGATAGTCCGTCGGCAGCGTGTACCAGCCCGAGGTCAGGTGCGCAGGTGTCTGGTCATCCTTCGAATAGCTCCCCAACACCGGGGTTTTCGACGGATCGAGTTCGAAGGGTAGGGCGGCGTGGCTGCCGTTGACACCCGGCGTGGTCTCCTCACCACCACCGGTGCCACCGGCGTTGGCGATCAACACATCGGGGTCGGCCGCGGCGTCTCCGGCGAGCACTCCGAGTGCGCCCGCAGGGGTTTTGGTATCGAGTTCCTCGGGCACGGCGTCGGGGCCGAAGCCGCTCGTCGCCGGCTCCGTCGACGACGCCGGCTGGGTCGCGGGGCCGGCGAGCGGATCGGTGAGTGTCTTGTCGACCGGCGACAATTCGTAGTTGCTGGGGTTCTCCTCCACCCAGATCTTGTCGGCCATGCCGCACTGCTTGCCCGCGAGCGCTTCGAGGTTGGAGCGGGGTACCGAGTACGAATCACTTTGGTGGATACCGGCGAACGCGGCGGTGACGAGCTCGAAGACCACCACCAGTGCGGCCACCCAGGCCAGCGGGGCCCCGGCGAGGGAGTGCCAAGTGCGCCGATACCAGGGATGCTTCTCGGACTTCCACTGGTCGTCCGGTTCGGCGTCGGGATCGGTGCCGGTGAACGGTTCACGGAAGTGGAACCACAACGCCAGCAACAACAACAGCAGTGCGATCGCCAGGAACAACGTGCCCAGACGCACGACGATGGTCGGCTGATCGACGCCCCACGGCATTCCCCATGCCGAGGAGTAGTAGTACGAGTTGGGGCCGGCGAACGCGAGTCCGACGATGAAGAACACGAGCGCCGCGTACAGCGTGCGGTTGCGGCGCGAATGCATCGCGCTCTGGCTGGCGGCGATCGCGGCGATGGCGGCCAATGCCGCTGCGAGACCGGCGAACACGCCGAAGTGGTGGGTCCACTTGGTGGGCGTGAACATCAGGAAGACCAACGACGCAAACGTGATTCCGACGATTCGTCGGGTCGGACCGATCGCGGTGCCGGGGATGCGGGACTTGCGGATCAGCACCGCCGCCGAGACGACCATCCCGAGGATCATCGCCAGCACGGCGAAGCGTCGGGCGATGGAGCCGTCCGCGGAGAACGCGAACAGTGAAGAGTAGCGGTCGATCTCGTTGTACCAGTGCAGCGACGGCCCGAGCGCCGACTTCATCTTCGACGAATCCAGGAAGGAACGCAGCGTCAGATTCGAGAAGACCACGAAGATGACGAAGGTTCCCGCCGCGAGTATCGGGGCGAGCAACGCGAGGAACGATCGCCACCCGTTGCCGATCACGCGGGCCCGCTTGATGAGCGCAAGGATCATCGGTCTGGCGCCGGCGATCAACGCGGCGACGGCCAGCAATCCGGTCGGTCCGGCGGCAAGGCTGAATGCGCCGAACAAACACGCCAGCGCCGCGGGCAGCAGCCGGCCCGTCGCGATCGACCGCTCGACCGAGCACCAGGTGAGCAGCGCGCCGAGACAGATGATGGGCTCGGGACGAAGACCGTTGTTGAACGGGAACCACGACGCAAGGAACACGAAGGCCGCGGTCCACGCGACGCCAGGCCGGGTGATGGCCGCCCGGCCCAACCGCGGCAGCACCTCGTGGCTGATGATCAGCCACGACACCACGCCGCACAGCAGGGCGGGTAGCCGCATCCACGGACTGGCCACCGACACGTGGCTGAGCAGTCCGAAGGCCTCGTAGTACCAGCCGAAGGGCGCCTCGGGAGCGCCGTACCAGCGGAAGTAGTTGGCGGTGTACTCACTGTTCTGCGCAACGCGGGCCATCGTCATCAGATAGCCGTCGTCGGAGGTGTTGGGCCCGATGAAGTGCCACACCAGCAGCGCGATCAACACCACGTAGTCGCGAACATTGAGACGCCACCAGCGCGCCGGGAAGATCCGACGGTGCTTGCGCTCGTCGGTCGAATCCAGCGCGGCCAGAGCCATCAACGACAGCAGGGTGCACACGATGCCGACGATCAGGACCAACCACTTGAGGATCGTCGGTGTGGAGGTGTAGCGGGAGTCGATGGTGACGTGGGCGTGCAGGCCGGGCAGCGACGCGGCCGGCCCGGTCAGATCGGTGAACAGGCCGGTGACCTGCGGGCGCTGATCGGAGGTGTAGAGGTCGCGGTCGCTGGTCGTGCCCGACAATGACTCGCCCTTGTCGTTGGTCATCCCGACGAATTCGGCGGTCACCTCGTCGGAGTCGGCGTGCACGACGATGTCGCGGCAGCTCTGTGTATTGATCTGCGCGACGGTTGCCGACACCAGCGGCACGTTGCGATTGACGACCTCGACGGTCTGCTTGTCGGCCGGATCGGTCGCGGCGCCGGTCTTCCGGATGAACAGGCCACGCTCGGGTGACTTCTCGGCCCCCTTGGGCGTCGTCGACAACAGCACCGACTGCCCGCCGCGCAGTTCGCCGACCGCCGAACACGGCACGCTGACGTCGAGGTCGATCGGGACGTAGCTGATCAGGGGTGCGGTAACCGAATTGATCTGACCGTCCTGCGGCCAGGTGATCTGCGCGGTGGTCTGGTTGACCGGCATGAACGGCGTCGCGAGCGCGAGAAAGAGGCCGAGCAGGCCCGTGATGATTGCTACGAGCTTCGCTCGCCCGACCGTCAACGCTGCTGGCACAAAGAGTGATGGTAGTGGGTGGCCTGTGCGCGCCGAGACCGCACTAGGCTGACGCTCATGTCGACCGATTC
Organism: Gordonia sp. N1V; assembly: GCF_029269935.1. Taxonomy (NCBI): domain Bacteria; kingdom Bacillati; phylum Actinomycetota; class Actinomycetes; order Mycobacteriales; family Gordoniaceae; genus Gordonia; species Gordonia sp. N1V. The sequence continues at coordinate 20,679 of NZ_JARJDD010000039.1, read as the reverse complement.
CGCCTCTGACGCGCAACGACTGCCGATCCTGCTGCTCAACGGGCCCAACCTCAACACCCTCGGTTTGCGGCAACCGGACATCTACGGCGCCGACACCCTCGCCGACGTCGTCGCCCTCGCCGAGCGCACGGCCGCCGACGTGGGATTCGGGTTACGGGCCGCGCAGACCAACCATGAGGGCGAGATGATCGACTGGATTCACGAGGCGCGCGGTCAGGTGTCGGGCATCGTGATCAATCCGGCCGGCTGGACCCACACGTCGGTGGCGCTGGCCGATGCGCTGGTGATCCCCGAGGTGCCGATCATGGAGGTGCACATCAGCAACGTGCACAAGCGGGAGGCCTTCCGACATCACTCCTACGTCTCGCCGCTCGCGGCGGGGATCATCGTCGGCTACGGCATCCGCGGCTACGAGTTCGCCATCCGACGGCTGGCCGAGATCGTCGACGCCGACCGACCCTGACTGCAACCCAGGGGTTGCGCGTCCGGATCATTGGTGCAACTATCGAGTTGCACATAATCCTCCGGCGAAAGGCCCTCTCATGACCACCACCGACCTCGACCGCATCGAGCACCAGGTCCTCATCGACGCGCCCGTGCAACGGGTCTGGGATCTCGTCAGCGAACCCGGCTGGTACATCAACGACAAGACCCTCACCGAGCATCGGATCGAGACCCGCGACGGCATCACCACCGTCGTCGACCCGGTGCAGGGCAGTTTCTCGATGCGGATCGTCGAACTCGACGAGCCCCGCTACGCCGCATTCCGCTGGCTCATCGACGCCGACGATCCGTCGAGCACCTTCACGCTCGTCGAATTCTGGCTCACTCCCACCGATTCCGGTGTCGAGGTGAAGGTTGCCGAGAGTGGGTTCGCCTCGCTCGACGAGTCCGATGTCAATCGCCGGTCGCGGCTGGAGGATCACACCGAGGGTTGGCGATTCGAACTCGAGTTGGCCAGAGCCGCTCTCACCGAGGAACATTCGCGTGCCTGACCAGAGTTCCACCCGCCCGGCGCCGGTCGAGGTGTTCGCGGCGCTCGCCGACGACACCCGCTGGCAGGTGCTCGTCGAACTCGGCCGGCGCCCGGCGTCGGCGTCGGCGCTGGCCACCCAACTCCCGATCTCGCGGCAGGGCATCGCCAAACACCTCAAGGTGCTCACCGACGCGGGGCTCGTCGAGCCGGTCAAGGTGGGCCGCGAGGTGCGCTACGAGGCCGTCGGCGCACGGCTCTCCGAGGTGGCTCGCAGCCTCGAGGTGATCGCCCGCGGATGGGAGCGCCGCCTGACGACGATCAAGGAGCTCGCCGAAGGTGGCTCCGACAACCCCTAGCGCGACAACCTCTGGCGCGACAACACCTAGCGCGCCAACGCCTCTCGTGCCATCTCGGCCACCGAGCCGTCGACACGCGGCCCATGGCCGGGGAACAGCACCGTCGCATCGAGTGTCGTGAACGCCTCGACGCTGCGCCGGGCGGCGGCCACGTCGTGCTGGAAAACGTCGGGGATGCACTGGCAGCCAGAGACTCCCGAGATCGGGTGATCACTGACCAGTGCATCCCCGGACACCAGTACCGCCCCGTCGGCGACGAGGTAGGCGCTGTGACCGTCGGTGTGCCCGTGCGACGCCACCGGCACCGGCGCGCCCGGCAGATCGAGCGGACGCGGCAGATCCGAGGTGTGAGCAAAGGGCTGTGTCGTCCCGATGCCCTTGCGGCTCAACACACCCAGCGGCACGACCTCGGCCAGCCAGCGCCAGACGCGCGGCCGATGGGCGACCGATGCGATGGCGGCCGGCGACGCCTGCTGCAAGTAGTCGCGGCGGGCGTGGCCCACCTCGTCCGGGTCGGCGAAAACCGGAAAGCCATGACGCGCGGCCAGACTCACCAGCCCGCCGATGTGATCGACGTGGGCATGGGTGAGCAGTGCACCCCGGATGTCGGACGGGCTCGCACCGACCTTCGTGATCGACTCCTCGACCAGGGCCGCCTGACGCGGATACCCGCCATCGATCAGGGTCACTCCGGAATCATCCTGCAGAACAACCCAGTTGACGGCTGCCGTGCCGACGAACCAAGCGGTCGACGACGCGCCGTCGACCCGGCTGATCACCATCTTCTCGGCCGGCATGATCATGGCCTCACCTCCGCACGACCAGCACGAAGGGCCCGACCTCGGTGACCTCGAACGGTGGGTCGGCGAAGGCCTTGGGGTCGAAGGTGACCGTGTAGCGCTTGACGTTCGGGTCGTTGGGGTAGACGTCCTGCGCCAGCCGCAGCGTGTATCCGCCCGCGGAATAGCGGAACAGGAAGACGTTGGGCGCCCGCCATGGCGAATGCTCGAGCTGGTCGATCATCTCGTCGGGAGTCGTTGCCTGCGTCCACTTCTCGATGGTCGCGGCGCGCTTGTCGAACTCGGCGAGCGGATTGGCGTAATGCGAGGTCAGCCCTTGGAATCCCCAGTACGGGTAGACCGAGAGGAAGCCGTAGTCGGCGGTGAGCACCACGTTGTCGGTGGCCGGTCGCCCGGTCTGCTCGGTGATGAGCCGATCGATCTGCGGGAAGAACGATTCGGCGCCTGACGGACGCTGGTCGGCGCGCTGCCCGAAGCCGTCGGTGTCGGTGTAGGCGGTGTTGATCTCGTTGGAGAGATAGTCCGGAATCCCTTGCGCCATGGCCGCGGCCGCGATCGCCGCCACCACACCGATGACGACCCGGATGTCGCCGAAGCGCCCGACCGCCCAGCGCGAGAGATCGACGACGCCCAGCACGCCAGCGGCGACGAGCACCGCGATCAAGATCGGCTCGAGGCGGAAGGAGAGCAGGGTGGAGCCGGTGGCGGTGCGCAGCATCGACAACAGGCAGAACAGGTAGATGCCGACGACGGTGATCCCGAAAGTCAGTGCCACCGTCCGCTGCCGGAACCGCAGCAGAATCCACAGCAGTCCGATCATCGTGATCGCGCCGGTCAGACTCAACTCGAACATCGGCAGCGGCAGCACCGACCCGCGACCGGGAAGATAGTGCTCGGCGGTGCCCCCGCTCGACGGTTCGTTGCGCAGCCGCGCCAGCAGATACGGCGTCCACACCAGCAGCGCGATCAGACCCGAGATCACCGCCATGACGATCAGCCGCACCGCCACCGCGATGACCAGGCTCCGCCTGGCCGCGGAAACCGCCTGTGCGGCAACGGCCTTGTTCGCCACCCCACGCCAACCGACGACGATCACCACCAGCGCCATGAGGACCGCAACCCCGGCGAACAGTCCGGCATAGAGCGTGTAGGAAGCGGCGCACAGTCCGAGGAACACCCCGCCCGCGACGACCGCCCACCAACTGGTCCCCGAACGCAGCCGCCCTGATGGGCCGTCGGCGAGACGCCCGCGTCCGCGCAACCCGTACATCATCGGGATCAGCAGTGGGATGCCGATCAGGATCAGCACCGCCGCATACGGTTCGGGGGAGGCCTGCATCAGGGTGGTCACCGTGACCGCCAATGCGACCGCCACGCCCCGGTCGGCGCCGAGCATCCGGTTCCACAGCACCACGCCGATCGCGGCGGCCACCGCGATCGTCAGGATCGCCCACGGCTTGTAGGCCTCCCATCCGGGCTGGCCCATCGCGTTGGCGAATCGCCCACCCCACCAGAACCAGCCGGCCGGGTAGTACGGCGGCAGGTCGACGTAGGTCATGTCCGCCAGATGCGGGCTCGAGGTCATGCGGGTCAGGTACTCGGTGCGGAACTGCTGATCGACCGAGAGGCCGAACAGGTAGAGCCGGGTCGCGCCGAGCGGCATGCCGAGGGTGGCGGTGACCAGCCCGGCCACGCCGACCGTCGACACCAGCGTGGTCAGCCATCGCGAGCGGCCGTAGCGATACAGGATCGCCGCGCCCACGAGCAGCAGTACCGCGATCACCTGACCGACGGTGGTCAACGCCCGCGTGACGTTCGACGAATTGAACGCGGGCCACTGGACGGCGTCGATCACCTTGAGTCCGACCATTGCGACGACTCCGCCGATCACGACGGCCACGACCAGTTCGATCACGGTGATGACGTGCGGATTCGCGAGGCGACGGGCCGCGGCCCCGGGCGGTCGGGGGGCGTCGGTGGCCGGGCTCTGCGTTGACGTCACGCCACCAGTTCTAGCAGTAGCGCCGGTACCCGGACGCCGACGGCGTCGGTAAATGTTCACTGTCGGGGCTTGCATCGGATGCGGCGTCAGCTTCTAGTCTTCGTATCCATGGCGACCACCCGCACGAGCACCACCGGTTCGACGCCCCCCGGCGCGAGTGAGCACGGCTGGCGGGTCGATGAACTCGCCGAGCTGACCGGCGTCACGGTGCGGACGTTGCGGCACTACGACCAGTCCGGATTGCTGCAACCCTCCGGGCGGACCTCGCGCGGGCACCGGCTTTACGACCCCGACAACGTCGCACGGTTGTACCGAATCCTGGCGCTGCGGCGGCTGCGGTTCGGGCTCGCCGACATCCGGGCCCTGCTCGACGATCCCGAGTGGGACATGGCGGAGATGGTGTCGCGCCACGCCGCGGAGACAGAGCGTGCCCTTGCGGCCACCGCACGGCTCAGCACACACCTGCGGGCGATCACGCGCGTGATCGACAGCTCCGGACAGGCGTCGTCCGACGACCTGTTCACCATCATGGAGGAGATGACCATGCTCGATTCACCGGTTCGCGGCACCACCACGCTGCTCGTCTACGACGACCTGCCTGCGGCGCACGCCTTTCTGATCGAGACGTTCGGACTGACCGGGGGGCCGATCGAACGCTCCCCGGACGGGACGGCGGTACACGCCGAGGTCTACGCCGGAGACCAGGCGTTGTGGTTACACCCCAGTGGTGAGGGCTACCGATCCCCGCGCGAGCTCGGTGCGGTCAGCAGCATGGTCGTCATCGCCGTCGACGACGTCGACGCGCACCACGAGCGGGCCCGCGAATACGGCGCGACGATCGTCGCGGAACCGACCGACCAGCCCTATGGCGTGCGCGAATACGGCGTGCGAGACCTCGAGGGGCACCTCTGGTACTTCCACACCCCGCTGGAAGGCCCGTGACCGCCGAGAGCGTTGTCCGCGACCTCGCGCTCGCCCTCCCCGATGTGGTCGAGCGTGACCACCACGGCTTCCCGTCGTTCCGGTTCGGCGGCAGGATCATCGCCACCCTGCCGACGTCGAATCGGTTGCGCGTCATGCTCGATGAGCACGGCATCCGTTCGGAGGCGGTGAGTCATCCCGACTCCTGTCGCGAGTTCTATTGGGGTAAAAAGCTTTCCGCTCTCGAGGTCGATCTCGACGTCGCCGACGACGCGCTCGTCGACGACCTGCTCCATCAGGCGTGGGAGCGGCGCGCGCCCTGAGGGTCCACGCCGCCGGGTCCCGCGTGGTCGGTCAACCGGCCGACCACGGTAACCGGCCTGGTCATGACGGCGATCACATCCTTGTCCGCAACTTTGCTCGGCCAAGGAACAGGGGTTCGTCATGCGCCACCGTTGGGTGTGGGTAGGAGTCGTGGCCGCCGTGGCGGCCTTACCGCTGGTGACCGGGTGTGCCGACACCGGCACCGGGTCGTCGGCGTCGAGTGTGGTCACCGTGACCGCGACACAGACCACGCGTGCGTCGGCACCGGTGACCGGTACCGTCGCGACCAGCACCATCGCCACCGGTCCGGTCGACACCACCACCGGGGACGCGCCGGCGTCTCCCGTCGGCACCCGACCGCCGACCACCACCCCCCTTCCGCCGGGTCACGGCATCGGTGCGTCGGCCTACCTCGGAGCCTGGCAGCGTCACGAGAGTTCGTTGACGTTCAACGGCGACCACACCACCGGGTCGGTGTTCTTGGGTGCCAACGCCGTCGACGGCGAGAAATGGGGATTCACCTGGACCATCGACCGGGGCGTGGTCACCGCGACGTTCACCGGGTTGATCGAGAGGTCGGGCGCCGGCGTCGGCGGTATGGCCACCGGCCAGACGTTCACCGCAACGCCGACAGTCGATTCCGCGGGCACGGAGATCCTGGTCACGACGGGTCTCGGTGAAACCGGCTCGGAGTTGACGTGGTGCCGCTCAGGTCACGGATCACCCGGCTGCGGCGCCTGATCGCGCAGACGTCGAACACAGACGTAGCAGAACGTTCGCCCATGGCGTGACCTTCTGCCACGTCTGTCTGCTAGGTCTGTGTCTCACCCGGCGGCCGAGCGGCGTAGGCCGCGAGGAACGTGCGGACCCCGGCACGGATGACGGTGTCCGGGTCGCTCGGACCGCGGACTGCCGGGAGTTCCTGCACGCTCCCCGCGGTGAGCATGATCAGCTGCAGCGCGGCGATGTCGGCGTCGTCGATGGCGAACATGCCGGCATCGGCGTGACGACGGAGGTGCTCGGCGATCGCATGTCGGACCCGCATCGGCCCGGCGTCGCGCCAGGCACGCAACGTCTCCGGCGCGATGTGCGCGGCGTCGGCGTTGATCTGGCGGACCATCGCGAAATGGGTCTCCACCGCAGGATCCGTCGTCGACCATTGGCGACCGAAGGCGATCAGATCTGCTTCCGGCTCGACGATTCGGCCCAGGAGGCGGTCGGCCGTGGCGATCTGCAGTTCGGCAACCCGTGTGGCGCTGTCCAGGATCACCGCTTTGAACAGTGATTCCTTGTCGCCGTACTGGTTGTAGATGGTCCTCGTCGAGACCCCGGACTCGGCTGCGAGGTCGGTGATGCTCGCGCGGCTGTAACCATCACGGGCGAAGACGCGTAGCGCCCCGTCGAGAAGCGCCCGCTGCTTGTCTGCTCGCATCGCAACATGGTCCCACCGATCGAAAGTGCAATCAACATTGCACTAAGTGCAATGATCGTTGTACCTTAGGGCCATGACATCCTCACTCTCCACACAGCAGTCGGACTCGGAACCGCTACGCCTGGCAGTTCTCGTCGGGAGCACGCGCCCGGGACGACGGTCGTATCTGGTCGCCGAATGGGCGGCGCACCTTGCCCGCGAGGCGCTGACCGGTCGTGCCGAGGTGTCGATCATCGACATCGCCGAGTTCGACCTGCCCCTCCTCGACGAGCCGCAACCCGCAGCGATCGGTGACTATCGGCACGACCACACCCGACGGTGGGCCGACGCGATCGCCGCGGCGGACGGGTTCATCATCGTCACCCCCGAGTACAACCACTCGCTGACCCCGGCGCTGAAGAATGCGATCGACTATCTGTACGCCGAATGGCACGACAAGGCTGCAGGTTTCGTGAGCTTCGGGCTCAACGGCGGGGTCCGGGCGGTCGAACATCTGCGGCTGACCCTGGCCGAGGTGAAGGTGGCGTGTGTGCGCAGCCAGGTCGCCCTCGATCTGTTCACCGACTTCGCCTTCGACGACATCTCCGAGCCCGGAACGGTGCAGCCCGGCGAGCGGCACGTCCGCCTCTTCGAGCGCATGCTCGACGAACTCCTACAGTGGTCGGCGGCCCTGCGTCCATTGCGGGTGTCGGTGCCGGCATGAGACGTGGGTCAGACCGTGCGGCAACGCTTTCCGGCTCCCGGCTCGACCGACGCACGAGGCGCCTGTGCGGGGTGATCGTGCTCGGTGCGTTCGCCACCGGCCTCGACGTGTCGGTGGTCAACGTCGGCCTGACCGACATCGGTGCCGATCTCGGTGCGCCGCTGTCACAGACGCAGTGGGTCGCGACCGCCTACCTTCTGGCACTGGCACTCTCGTTGCCGGTGGCCGGCTGGCTGGCCCGTCGCCACGGCACCGGCGTGATCTAATTGAACGCGCTGGCCGCCTTCACGGTGGCATCGGCGCTGTGCGCCCTGGCGCCCGGCATCGGCCTGCTCATCGCCGCGAGAGTGCTGCAGGGGCTCGCCGGTGGGGTGTTGATTCCCGCGGGTCAGACGATCCTCGGTCAAGCGGTCGGGCCCGAGCGGCTCGGCCGCGTGATGGGTGCCCTGGGGATCGTGGTGGGTGCCGCACCGGCCCTCGGCCCGTTCGTGGGTGGGCTGATCCTGACGGGATTGTCGTGGCATTGGTTGTTCGTGATCAACCTCCCGATCGGCGTGGTCGGGGTTGTGTTGGGGCGCAGGATGATTCCCCATGGAGTGGCCACACCGGCGGTTCGCCTGCACCGGTCCGGGGTGATTCTCGCGACGGCGGGTCTGCCCTTGGTGATGTTCGGGATGACGCAGTGGGGCGACGCCGGGAAGCTCACGCCGACCGTCGGCGCCGCGCTCGCCGCCGGGGTGGTGATCCTGGTGGCCTTCGTCGTTGTCAGTCGCCGCGCCGAGAATCCGTTGATGGATCTGTCGCTCTACGGCGTGCGGGGCTTCCGGGTGGGCAGCGTCGCCGCATTGTTCTCCGGCGCCCTGGTCTTCGGCAGCGGACTGGTGTTCACGCTGTACTTCCAATTGGCCCGAGACCTCGATGCGCTGGCCACGGGACTCAACCTGCTCGGCGCCGCACTGGCGACCGCGGTGTGCGCGCCGTTCACCGGTCGCTGGATCGATCGATACGGTCCCGGGCCGGTCGCGCTGGCAGGCGGATTCCTTGCGATGGTCGGCAGTGGCGCGTTGACGGTGTTGCCGACGACCGCGCCGCTGGTCGTCGTGCAGCCCCTGCTCGTGGTGTTCGGTGCGGCCGTCTCGCTCACCGCGATTCTGGCCGGCGTGGCCGCGTACAAGGCGGTGCGCACCGATCAGCTTCCCGACGGGGTCACGCAGGTCAACGTGCTGCAACGGGTGGGTGGTTCGTTCGGCGGCGCGATCTTCGCCGTGCTCATCGCGACGCGAGTAGCCGACCCGCAGAACGCATTTCAGGTCGCCTTCGGCGCCTTGCTGGTGGTGTCGGGGTGCGCCGCGGTGGCAGGCTGGTACTTGATGCGGGCCACCGCGACCCGACGAGCCGACCCGTGAACTACACCGGCAGCTTGCGGAACACCTTCCGCGGCACGTGGCGCAGCCCCATCATGATGAACCGGAACGGCCCTGGCACCCAGATGATCTCCTTGTGGGCGTCGACGCCGGCGACGACGGCGCGTGCGACGTCCTCCTTGTTGACCGTGAGCGGAGCCTCGGCAACATTCGCCGACAGCCGCGTGCGGACCTGGCCGGGCCGAACCACCAGCACGTGGGCGCCGGACGGGGCGAGCGCCTCACCGAGACCGAGGTAGAACCCGTCGAGTCCGGCCTTGGACGAGCCGTAGAGGAAGTTGGAGCGCCGAACCCGTTCGCCGGCAACCGAACTCATGGCGACGATCTGGCCGTGGCCCTGCTGCTTGAACTTCTCGCCGAGCAGGACGCCGACGCTGACGGCGGCGGTGTAGTTGATCGTCACCTCGGTGACGGCCTTCTTGTGGTCCTGCCAGACGGCCTCGTCGTCGAACTGCACGCCCGCCGCCACGATCGCCAGGTCGATGTCGCCGCCGGCGAAGGCCTTGTCGATGACCTCGGGGTGGGTCTCGGGCTTCAGAGCGTCGAAGTCGATCACCTCGACCTCGGTGGCGCCGGCCGACTTCACGGTGGTGACGGCGGCGTCGGCGGCCGGGTCGCCGGGCACCACGGCCAAGACGACGCGTGCCGGGCCGCGCTTGAGGAATTCACCCGCGATCGCCAGTCCGATCTCGGAACTGCCACCGAGGACGAGGATGGATTGCGGGGCGCCAACGGCGTTGAACATGAACGAATCTCTCTGGTGTCGACAGCTACGGAAAGCTGTTGTGGGGGAGTGGGATCAGGCGAGTTCGAGGCGGCGCGCCATGTCGGACATGAACACGCCGTTCGGGTCGATCGCCCGCCGGGTCGCGATCCACGAATCGATCTCGGGATACATCTTGTGGAAGCTCTCGGCCGAGGTCCGCGAATCCTTGGCGGTGTAGAGGCGTCCGCCCATCTCCATCACGCGGCGGTCGAGGTCGTTGAGGAACTCGGCGAGCCCCTTGCGCAGCGGGAAGTCGAGGCAGACGTTCCAGCCCCGGAACGGGAAGCTCAACGGCGCGCGGTTGCCGTCGCCGAACAGCTTGATCACGTTGAGGAAGCTGACGTGCCCCGACGCCTGGATGTCGGTGATGATCTTCTTGAACTCGGCCTCGTTGCCCGTCGGCACGATGAACTGGTACTGGGTGAAGCCACCGCCACGCGGGTAGCCGCCGCCGCGGCCATAGGCGTTGTTCCACTCCGCGATCAGATCCAGCGGGTGATAGAACTGCGGCAGGCTCTCGATGATGTTGCGTTTGTTGGAGCCGAGCCGGTAGTAGAACTCTCCCACCAGCGAGAAGTCGAGCTTGTTGTCGAGGTAGCGCGGGAAGATGTTCGGCAGGGTGATCAGCGGCTTCGGGTCGAATTTCAGCGGGTCGCGCTTGAGTTTGTCCGGAAGCTGATCGAGGGTGGCGAGGTTGCCGCGGCTGAAGCTGCCGCGGCCGAGCTTCGGCGGTCCGCTGATGGTGTCGAACCAGCCCGACGCGTACTCGAAACCGTCCTCGTAACGCTGCCCGAGATGCAGGTCGATCGTCTCGTCGAGGCTGTTGGTGGTGAAGGTGTCGGCGTAGAAGTACGCGGTCTCGGTGCGCTTGAGCGCGATCTTGGCGCGCAGCACGATGCCGGTCAGGCCGATCCCTGCAATCGTCGCCCAGAAGATGCTGCCATCGGGATCGTCGGACGAACCGTCGGGGGTGAGCGTCAGAATCCGACCGTCGGCGACGAGCAACTGCATCTCGGTGAGGTGATCACCGAAACTGCCCATGCTGTGATGGTTCTTGCCGTGGATGTCATGCGCGATGGCCCCACCGATGGTCACCTGTCGGGTCCCCGGCATCACCGGCACCCAGAAGCCACGTGGCACGACCACCTTCATCAGGTGATCGATCGACAATCCCGCGTCGACGTCGACGATCCCGGTCTCCTCGTCGAGGGAGTGGATGCGCGTCAGCGGCGTCATGTCGATGGTCAGGCCGCCGGAGTTCTGGCCCGACTCGTTGTAGGAGCGGCCGAGCCCGCGGGCGATCACGCCACGCTTGAGGTAGTCGGGTTTGTCGGCGTTGTCGTCGGCGACCCGGGCCACTGCCTCGGCGATGACCTCGGGATACGGCGTCGAGAGGACATGCCCTTCGATGGGGGTGGTGCGCGACCATCCGACCAGCGTGCGGGTCGTGATCGGCAGCAATTCTTCAGTAGACATCGGGGTAGAGAGTACCCGCCCGCGCCGACGGGCCGGGCGGGTCGGCGGGCTCGGAGTGCCTCACCAGCCCAGTACGGCCGCCGCCGCATTGCGTCCCGGAATGCCGCTGACCCCGCCACCGCGGCGGGCTCCGGCGCCGCACAGCAGCAGCCGCGGGTGCCGCGTCTCGACGCCCCAGGTGCCGACGCCGGCGTCCTCAGGTGCCCACGGCCACTGCAGCGAGCGGTGGAAGATGTTGCCGCCGGGCAGGCCCACGGCATCCTCGAGATCGCGCGGCGTCTTGGCCTCGATGCAGGCGTTGCCGTGGACGTCGGTCGCGATCACCGACGCGATCGGCTCGGCGAGAACTGAATCCAAGGACGCCAGGGTGGCCTCGACGGCGTGGGTCGTCGCGCCGGGCGCGGCGAACACCTCGGGCGGCATGTGCAGGCCGAACAGGGTCAGGGTGTGTTTGCCGGCGAGGTCGGTGCCCAGGATCGACGTGTCCGACAATGTGTGGCAATAGATTTCACAGGGCGGTACCTCGGGTACCTCGTCGCGGCGGGCCTGCGCCCAGGCGGTATGGAGTTGCTCATAGGACTCGTTGATGTGGAAGGTGCCCGCGAACGCGGCCCGAGGGTCGACATTCGGGTCGCGCAACTCCGGCAGCCGGTCGAGTAGCAGGTTGATCTTGAGCTGGGCGCCGCGCGGCGCGTGCTCGGTGTCGACGGGGTCGTCGAGCATGGTGTTGAGCACCACCGGCGCGCACGCCGCATGCACCATCGAGCCCCGCACCCGACCGATCCGTTGTCGATGCCCACCCGCTTCGGTGGCGTTCGCCTCGGTGCGCACGTACTCGACGGTCCCGTCGGCCGGGTCGACGCCGACCACCCGGCAGTTCGTGTGGATCGCCGCGCCGGCGGCCAGCGCCGCCTGATACAGCGCTCCCGACACCGCGCCCATCCCGCCGACCGGGACATCCCAGTCGCCGGTGCCGCCACCGATCAGGTGGTAGAGGAAACAGATGTTCTGCCGCAGGGAGGGGTCGTGCAGGTCGGCGAAGGTGCCGATCAGTCCGTCGGTCGCGACGATCCCGCGCACGACGTCGTCGTCGAAGTACCGCTCGATGAGCTCGCCGAGCGGCCGGGTGGTGAGCAACTCCCACAGTTCGGCGAGAGAGGAGTCGCCGTCGGTCACCCGCGCGCGGATCTCGCTTGCCGATCGCAGCGGCTCGATCAGGGTGGGGAACAGGCGCCGCGCGAGCTCGCCCATCCGCTCGTACACCCATTGCCACGCCCCGAATTCGGTGTCGCTGCCGGTGGCACGCGCGAAGGCGGCGGCGGTGGCCGGCTCGTCGGCGGTGTCGACGAGCACGCCATGCGCGGGATTCGACGGCAGCGGCGTGTAGGACGAATACCGTCGCCGGATCAGTTCGACGTCGAGTTCGAGGTCGGCGATGATCTCGCGCGGCATCAGCGACACCAGGTAGGAGTAGCGCGAAAGCCGTGCTGCGACACCGGGAAACGCCATCGCCGAGACGGCCGCGCCGCCCACATGGTCGGCGACCTCGAGTACCAGCACGGACCGGCCCGCCCGTGCCAGGTAGGCCGCCGCGGTCAGCCCGTTGTGCCCGGCGCCGATGATGACGTCGTCATAGGTCGCCGTGGCGGTCATGGTGGGCTACTTCATGATTCGCGCGACGAATGGGGTGGAGTCGGGCATCGAGGCGAGCACGGTCCCCGAGTGGTCCTGCGTCGGATAGACGTGGAAGTCGACGGGCTGTCCCGCCGCGACCATCTGCGCGTACAACGACAACGCCGACGGGGCCGGCACATCGGTGTCGAGGAGTCCCTGCCCGAGGAAGATCGGCCGGTCGTACCCCGAGAACGGGGTGCCCATGTATTCCGTCAGCGCTGCGCGCACGTTGGGGATCGACGAGACCGGCTTGGCGAGGAACTCACCGAGGGTGACGCCCTGGACCACCGGTTGCATCTCCGCGTAGCAGAGCGTGCGGGCCTTCGCGATGATCTGCCGGCCCTGCGGGGTGAGGATGCCCGACACGTTCAGGTCGGGGCGGGCATCGGCGAAGCCGGCGAGGATGTAGGCGGTGTAGATGTTCAGCGCGGTCGGCAGGGCGACCGGGGCCGGCGCGCCGAGCGCCACGACCTGCTCGATGTTGGCCGGGGTGCCGGTGGCGACCACCCCGCGGTAGTCCAGTCCGCTGCCCGCCGAGAGTGCCGTCGCACGGCGCGCGGCGTTGAGTGCGGCGCCGGCGCCCTGGGACTGGCCGACGATCGCCCACTTCTTGGCCAGTGGCAGATCCATCTGCTGCGCCGCGCGGACCGAGTCGACCACCGACTGTGCCTCCGCGGTACCGCTCAGGTAGTTCATGAAGCCCGGTGTGCCGAGGCCGACGTAGTCGGTGGCGACGATCGCATACCCCTGATCGAGCCAATGGCCCAGGTAGGTGGCGTCGCGGTCGCTGTGCGGCAGCACCGACGGCGCACAATTGTCGCCGAGACCGGTGGTCCCGTGCGCCCACGCGATCACCGGATACCCGCCCGCCGGTGCGGGACGCTTCGGCAGGAGCACCTCACCGGAGCTGACCGCCGGGCGCCCGTGGATGTCACGCGTCGAGTACAGGACGCGGTAGGCACGACCGGCCGCCGGGATGCTCACCGACGACGCCAACGGCACCTGCGTGATCAGGGCGCCGGGCGCACCGATCGGTCCGGAGTAGCCGGTGGCGTCGAGTCCGGAGGTGACCGGAGCGGGGGTGGCGTCGTCGTCGGCGTGGGCCGGAGCGGTGGCCAGCGCCGGTAGTGAGATCAGGGTTGCGATGGCGACGGAGGCGAGGGTGAGACGGCGGGTGCGCCGGAGGCGGTGGAACATGGATCGAACCTATCGCCATCGGTTCCCCGCCGTGGCGGCTTGGTCTCGAAGTTGTCCGGCCATCCCGAGTTGTCGGGCCGTCTCCGGTTATCGGGCGCCGGCACCGTCTTGCCCCATATCCTGGGCAGATGGACATACCGTCGGTCACCCTCGCGTCCGGATTCGCGTTGCCGCTGGTCGGCCTCGGCACCTTCGACATGTTGGGAATGCCGTGCGCGCAGGCGGTTTCCCACGCGCTCGACTCCGGGTACCGGCTGCTCGACACCGCGTCGCGTTACTCCAACGAGCTCAGCGTGGGCATGGGGATCGAGGAGTCGCAGATCGACCGCTCCGAGGTGATCGTGCAGACCAAGCTCGGTGGTGGCGACCAGGGCTTCGACGAGGCGATCACTGCGGCCAAGGAGAGTGCGCGTCGGCTCGGGGTGTCCTGGATCGACGTCTACCTGATCCACTGGCCGTGCCCGAGCCTGGGCCGGATGGTCGACTCCTGGAAAGCGCTGCTCACGCTGGCCGACGAGGGGTTCATCCGGGTGCCCGGTGTCTCCAACTTCCGTGAACACCACCTGCAGGCGCTCTACGACGAGACCGGGCGATGGCCCGAGGTGAACCAGATCCAGTGCTCACCGGCGCTGGCACGCGGCGATCTACGACAGTTCATGCAGGACAAGGGAATCCATGCGCAGGCGTGGCATCCGACCGGGCGTAAGGAGGGCATGCTCGGCGACGCCACGATCATCCGGTTGGCCCGCAAGTACGGCAAGTCGCCCACGCAGATCGCATTGCGGTGGGCGGTACAGCAGGAGATCGGCGTGGTGCCCAAGTCCTCACACAAGGGTCGCCAGCTCGAGAACATCGATCTGTTCGACTTCGAACTCGACGCGGGCGACCTCACCGATCTCGAAGAACTCGACCGCGGGGAGGGCGCCGCCCGCAACTCCGACATCGAAGAGGAGTTCTGAACGGGCGCGGTGTCCGAGGGTCTAGGGTGGCAGCGTGCCAGACCCCATCCCCGGTGAGCCGAACGGCCCGCACGAGACGAGCCCGCACGAGATCGGGCACGACGATTTCGCGACCCGGCATGCGCCGATGGTCCCCGAGCTGCCTCTCGACGATCAGGAGGCGTCCACCAACGTCCCGCTGGCGACGCAGATCTTCCGGTTCATCGTCACCGGCGTCGGTTCGGGCATCCTCGACTTCGGTCTGACCGCGATCCTGCAGTACGGGCTCGGGGTGCCGGCCGGATTCGCCAAGGCGGTCGGCTTCGTCTGCGGAACCACCACCGCCTACATCGTCAATCGGCGCTGGACCTTCCGCGCCGAGCCCAGCATGGCCCGCTTCGTTGCCGTCGCCGTGCTCTATTGCGTGACGTTCGTCGTCAACGTCGGTGTCTACACCTTCCTGTCGCACCTGTGGCCGGAGGAACTGCTCTACAGCCTGCTCGCCTACGTCATCGCGCAAGGCTTGGCGACGATCATCAACTTCATCGTCCAGCACGCGGTGATCTTCAAGATCAAATGACTCGCGCGGTCGTCGTCGGTTCCGGCCCGAACGGGCTGGCCGCCGCCGTCCGCCTGGCCCAGGCCGGGCTCGACGTCGAGGTGCTCGAGGCGGCCACGGACATCGGTGGGGGAACCCGCAGCAGCGAGCTGATGCGGCCGGGTGTCCTGCACGACCACTGCTCGGCGTTCCATCCGCTCGGGGTGGCCTCGCCGTTCCTCGCATCGTTGCCGCTGGAGCGGTACGGGCTGCGGTGGCGGTGGCCGGAGATCGACTGCGCCCATCCCCTCGACGACGGCACCGCCGGACTGCTGTACCGCGATCTCGATGCCACCGCGCGGGCGCTGGGTGCCGACGGTGCGCGGTGGAAGGCGCTGTTCGGCCCCCTCGCAGCGCGAATGGACGACGTCGCCGTGGAGATCCTCCGGCCCGTCGCGCACCTGCCACGGCATCCGCTGGTCCTCGCGCGCACGGCCCTGCGGGTGCTGCCGCCCGCAACGATCCTGGCGCGCTACCTGCGCACCCCGCAGGCGCGTGCGCTGCTCACCGGGATGGCCGCGCACGGCTTCACCCGGCTCGACCGGCTGGGGTCGTCGGCAGCCGGCGTGATGCTCGTCGCCGCCGGGCATCGCCACGGGTGGCCGGTCGCGCAGGGTGGCTCGTCGTCGATCACCGCGGCGCTGGCGGCGCTGCTGGGTGATCTGGGTGGCCACGTTCGCACCGGCGTGCACGTCCGTGATCGCGCCGATCTCGCCGACGCCGACGTCGTGGTGCTCGACGTGTTGCCGGAGGCCGCCGCGCAGATCCTCGGTGACGCGATGCCCCGTCGGATACGCCGCACGTTCGGACGCCGCCGACCGCGTGCGGCGGCGTTCAAGGTCGACTACGTGATCGACGGTGAGGTCGGCTGGACCGCGCCGGGCTGCGAGCGTGCCGGCACGGTCCATCTCGGCGGGACCTACACCGAGATCGCCGACGCAGAACGACAGGTGCTCGCCGGGACGATGCCGCAACGGCCGTTCACCCTGGTCGGGCAGCAGTGGCTCGCCGACCCGGGTCGCGCGGCCGGCAACCTGCATCCGTTGTGGGCGTACGCCCACGTACCCGCCGGATATGACGGTCCGGCGGCCGAGGCGATCACCGCGCAGATCGAACGATTCGCGCCGGGTTTCGTCGACCGCATCGTCGACATGCACGTCACCGCGCCCGCCCAACTGGCACAGGACAATCCGAACCAGGTGGCCGGTGACATCGGCGGCGGTCCGAATGATCTGCTGCACCTCGTGGCGCGGCCTCGGGCCACGGTGCGGCCGTACGGTACCGGCGTGGACGGGGTCTATCTGTGCTCGTCGTCGACCCCGCCGGGCGGTGGTGTGCACGGCATGTGCGGGTTTCACGCTGCCGGAGCGGCGCTTGCCGATCTCGATCGGTAACGGTGGGTGGTCGGGGCCGCGATGAACAGTGTGCGGCAGCAACGGACACGTCGTGTCGGGCGCGTCGCTGATGGTTCGCTGTGAGCTAGTCTCGGTTCGGGTTGGGGTGACCGCAACTCGCCACGTCCACCGAATATCGAGGGCCGATGCAGCAGGAAAATGACCGGATGTTGGTACAGCGAACTCTGTTCGCGGGGCCGAATCCCCGTGTGGTTCCGGGGATGTACGTCGACGCCAACGCCGCGTTGGTGCGTTCGGATCGGACCGCGGTCCGGATGGAGCCCGGTGCGATCCTCAGTACCAACACGTATTTCGGCCGTTTCGCCGCAAGCTACTGGCAGCGCTACACCACGGTCTCGTCGGTCCGGCTGGAGTTCGATCACGAGTGTGCGCCCGATGCGCTGTTGCGAGTAGAGGTCAAGGCCTCCGATCCGAGCGGCCGGTGGCGTCCGATCGACGCCGTCGAGGTGACCGGTCGTGGCCGGGCGGTTCTCGATCTCGATGTCCGGCGCTTCGTCGACGGTGGCGCAATCTGGTTCGACGCCACCGCAATCGGTGGTGGTGCACGGATCCGGGAGGTGACGTGGTCGGTGCCGCGGCCGCAGCGCAACCGGCTGATGTCGGTGGTGATGTGCACGCACAACCGCCCCGCCGACGCCATCTCGACGCTACTCACCCTGGCCTCGGACCCGGTGGCGCTGGACCTGATCGACTCGGTGTACGTCGTCGACCAGGGCACCGCGCGCGTCGACGCCCACGAAGACTTTCCGAAGGTCAAAGATGTTCTGGGGCCCAGGCTTCAGTACCTGATCCAGCCGAATCTCGGTGGTGCGGGAGGATTCAACCGCGGTATCCACGAGCTGACGAAGACCGGCGAATGTGAGACCGACATCGTCGTCATGGACGACGACATCCTCTGCGAGCCGGAGTCGGTGGTGCGACTGTCGGCGCTGGCCAACAATGCGTCCCGCCCGGTTATCGTCGGCGCGCAGATGCTGTTGTTGTCGGAGACCTATCGCGTGCACATGACCAGCGAATGGGAGGCTCTCGACGAGCTGAAGGCCGGAACTCCCGGTGCTTTCGGCAAGTCGGGGCTCAACGCGCTCAAGAAGCATCAGGATGCGCGCAGCGACGCCGGATGGAACGGCTGGTGGACGTGTCTGTTGCCGGCCGAGGCAGTGGTGGCCGCGGGGCTGTCGTTGCCGCTGTTCTTCCAATGGGACGACATCGAATTCGGCATCCGGGCCCGCAAGGCCGGGTTCGCGACGGTGACGCTGCCCAATGCCGGTGTGTGGCA
The DNA here is from genome assembly GCF_029269935.1 of Gordonia sp. N1V. Classification (NCBI taxonomy): domain Bacteria; kingdom Bacillati; phylum Actinomycetota; class Actinomycetes; order Mycobacteriales; family Gordoniaceae; genus Gordonia; species Gordonia sp. N1V. The sequence continues at coordinate 2,401 of NZ_JARJDD010000039.1, read as the reverse complement.
TGCCGATTTCCACCTGAAGGATTACGACGACTGGTCGCGATATTTCAGCTGGCGGAACGCGCTGATCGTCGCCTCGATCCACGGTCGGTTCGATCCGACGGAGGTCGCCACCACCGTGGCCCGCGAGATCACCGGGCACATCGTCTCGATGCAGTACGGACTGGCCGAGACATTCCTGCTTGCGGTGCGCGACTTCATGTCCGGCCCGTCGATACTCGCCGACGGTGGACGCACCAAACTCGCCGAGCTGTCGGAGCTGCGCTCGCACTATCCGGACACGGTGCGCCACGAAGCCGTCGAAGGGTTGGTCGGCGACCCGCGTATCGTCACCAAAGGCCATGAACCGCAGGACAACAAGCTCGACCAGGTGATGGTCAAGCGGGTGGTGCAGCAGGTGCTCGGTCGTGTCGGCGGTGGGCGGGTGGCCATCCCGGCACACAGCGCCCGCTGGTGGCATGTGGGTCTGTTCGCGGAGGCGATCGTCACCGACGCGTCGCAGACCGGCGTCCGAATCCGTCGGCGTGACAAGCAGATCGCAGTGCGACAGCTTCGCGAGCTCGCCACGCTGTGCCTGGACCTGCGTAAGAATGCACCGGCGTTGGCCGCGCAATGGCAGGCGGCGCTGCCGGAACTCACGAGTCATGAGAACTGGCAACGACTTTTCGACGGCGACTGAGGCGCCACGCACCGACCGGCGGCGATTACTCGTCGCCTGCTCGGTCGTCGGTGTGGTCGGTGTGCTGTTCTCGGCGCTGGGGTCGTGGCGTCCATCGTTCTGGTACGACGAAGCTGCCACCGTCTCGGCGGTCGATCGCAGCTACGCGCAACTGTTTTCGCTCGTGCACCACACCGACGGTGTGCACGCCCTGTACTATCTCCTGCTCAAGCCGTGGACGGCGCTCTTCGGGTTGTCGGAGTTCTCGGTGCGTTTCCCGTCGGCGATCGCGGTCGGCGCGGCCGCCGCTGCGTTGGTTGTGCTCGCGAATCGCTTGTGGGACCTGCCCTTCGGGGTGATGGCCGGGCTGGTGCTCCTCACCGTCCCGCGGGTGATGTGGGCGGGCAACGAGGCCCGGTCCTATGCGGGCACGCTGTTCTTGGCGGTCGTGCTGACCTGGTTGCTCGTCGCGGCCGCCGACCGTGGCCGATGGTGGTGGTTGGGCTACGGGGTCGTTGCGATCGTCGCCGTGGTGTGGTTCTTTCTCGCGGTCACCCTGCTCGCCGCGCATGCCGCTTACCTGGTGTTGCGGCAGCGCAGCGCATTTCGTGGCTTCGGTGTCACGGTGATCGCAGTGATGATCCTCGTGTCACCGTTCGCCTGGTGGGTCCACGGTCAGCGTGCGCAGATCTCGTGGATTCCGGAGATGTCGCTGCAGCGGGTGGTGACCTACGCCCTGTGGGAGTTCTTCGTCGGGTCGTGGCCGTATTTGATCGTCGCCGGTGTGGTGGTGGCCGTCGCGCTCGTGGCGGCGGTCTTGACGTGGTCGGTCGAGCGCGCCGGGCTGTTCGTGCTCGCCTGGTGTTGGCTGTTGATTCCGGCGGCGGTGGTCTTCGTCATCTCGTGGACCGGGACCCAGTTGTATGCCCCCAGGTATCTGGTGTTCACGGTGCCCGCCCTGGCCCTTCTGCTGGCGTGGTCGGCGAGGACGGTGGCCCGCGAGAACCGGTGGATCACCGTGGTCGTGCTGGTGGCGCTCGCAGCTGCCGCGACACCGGAATACCTCGCTCAGCGTGGCCCGTACGGCCGTATGGGCGGTACCGATTTCTCCGCCGTGGGTGACTACATCGGTGCTCACGCCGCTCCAGGGGATTGCGTCGCCTTCGATGGAGCGCCGTCGTGGAGCCCGGAGTCGCAACGGGTGGTGTTGCAGACCAAGCCGGGTGATTTCGCCGTCCTTCGCGACATCGGACCGAAAATCGATGCCGCGCAGTCGGGCCGACTGTGGGACGTCCCGACGCCGGTGTCGGCGTACCGAGTGTTCGCGCAGGGCTGCGCAGTGATGTGGGTGGTCACCGACGGCGAACGTTCACGCGCATCGGTGCTCTACCCCGGCGGCATGTCGGACTGGTTCTTCCAACCGTTCCACTTCACCAATTCGGAGCTCTACCGAGAGATCTCGGCCGCCGGACTCCACATCACCGGCCGCACCCAGTTCAATCACTCGCAGGTCGTGCGCATGCAGCGCTGAGCGGGACCGAACGCCCGCGCACGCTTTTCCCATCGCTCAGTCGGTCTCGAGGCTCGCCGCACGCGGCTCGCACCTCGACCATCGGGGAAAGACGACTTGCCATCGAAGGATGCTGACGCCCTTCCCATCCGATGGTCGAGGTGCCGAGGAGCGCCAGCGACGAGCCTCGAGACGGTGAGAATGTAGGTAGGGCTTGACCGGGTGTTCTGACTTAC
>NZ_JARJDD010000038.1:0-27094 GCF_029269935.1 Gordonia sp. N1V | reverse complement strand
CGGTGTCGAGGGGTTCGGGGCATCGGGTGTCGATGTGCGCCAACCCGCGCACGATCGCATCCACATGTTCGGAGGAGATGGACCCGTCCGCCGCGTGCGCGAGCAGCAGATCCACATCGGTGGTGGCGGCAACCCGCACATATCGCGAAGCGACGGCCGGTGCGAAACCCATGCTGATCAACAACTCCCGTAGCCGGGTCGTCTTGTGATCGGCCACTCCCAGCCGATCCATCTCACCGGTAAGTGATGTGGCGTGGTGATCAACCAGATTGCGCAACAACAGGACTTGTTTCATCGCACCAAAGGCTTGTGGCCCGGTCATCTCCGGATTCCATTGCAGGTCGCTGAGTTGGGTGACTATGTCAGCGAAGATCGCCTCGGCGTCAAGAACTTCGGTGGTGTCGATCATGGGCCCCTCCCCAGTGGCTGATCGGTGTGATGGGTCCAGTCTACACGAAAGCATGTTCGATGCAAGGGGTACTTTCGATCAATTCTGCTTGTGGACAACATGTTTCGGCGACAGTTTTCTGTCGGTGGGATGTGGTAAGGGGTGCGGTTTCGTCTGTCGTGCTCTCGATGTGGTTGGGACGCTTGTTGTCTCACCGGGTCTCGAGGCCCGGCGCCGGGGGCGCCGTGCACCTCGACCATCGGAAGGGGTCACGACCATCGGGTAGGGCGGGTAGCTCGACCACCGGGAGAAGGGGTCACGACCATCGGGTAGGGCGGGTAGCTCGACCACCGGGAGAAAGGTTCGCGACCACCGGGAGAGGCCTCGCGACCCGCGCTCTACTTCTGAACGACAGGCGCAGTGATCGGCGCGGTGACAGGAGCAGGGGCCGGTGGCGCGGCCGTGGCCACGCCACCGGATGCGGCGGCGGTGACGATGCCGACACCGACCACACCTATGGACAGTCGACGGAACACCGGGCGGCGGATGTGTTTACGCATGGGGACTCTCGACTCCTTCGGGATTGATGTCATCGGCGATCGACTCGAAGCGGCGATCGACTGGAGCCAACCGTATGAGCCGATGTTGGGAGGCGGCTGTCCTCGTGCTGCTGATCGCCGGTGACCGCAGCGATCGTGCGCTCTAGAGTGAGTCGGCGATGCCCCACGCCGACCCCCGCCCCGCGCCACCCCCGCGTCCGTCGATCAGACGCGCGTTCTTCGCCGTCCCCGACATCCGCGGGCGATGGGCTGCGGCGCTGCGGGCCGGGTTGGCATTCGCGATACCCGCCGCGGCGCTGTATCTCGTGGGTTTCGAGCGGGATGCACTTCTCGCGGCCCTCGGCGGGTTCGCGGCTCTGTACGGCGAAAAGCGCCCCTACCGGGTTCGGTGGCGGGCGGTGCTCACCGCCGCAGTCCTGCTGGTGGCGGCGTCCGCGGGATACGGCGCGCTCGGTGCGTGGGCCGGACCCGATGCATCATTATCCGAGGATCTGGTGATCGTCGCACTACTGGTCTGCGGTGCAGCGCTGGTCACCTTCGGGGTCAATGCGCTGCGCCTCGGACCACCCGGTCCGTTCTTCTTCGTACTCACCGCAGCGGTCGCGTCCGTGGTGACGCGCCACGGCGTCGATCTCGGTCCGCTCGTCGTCGCCACCACCGCCGGTGGCGTCGGCTCCCTGATCGTGGCAATGGCGCCCGGCCTGTGGCGTCCCCATGGCCCGGAGACCTCGGCGACCCTTGCCGCGATGGCGGCGGTGGAGGACTACCTGGACGGCAATCGTGGCGCCGATCGCGCCCGACGGCACGGCGTCGCCCTGTCGACGCTGCATGCGTGGACCGTGCTGCACGACGCAGCGGCGACGAATACCGCTTTGGCACAACAGCTCTGGCAGTCGATGCATCGACTGCACGACGCTCGCGACCCGCTGGCGATCTCCCCGCCGCTGGGTCGTCCGACGGTCGCTCACCGCCTGCGCATGGCCACGGCCCCGTTCAGCCACGCCCAGATCACCACCGGCCGGGTGATCGTCTCGGCGTTCTGCGCAGGCGCGATCTCGGTCGTCGTCGGCCTCACCCGGCCGGACTGGGCGATCCTCGGCGCGGTACTCGTCCTGCAGTTGGGACCCGATCGGATTCGCGGGGTCATCCGCGGCGCTCACCGGCTGGCCGGCACCGTCGTCGGACTTGCGGTCTTCGCAGCCCTCCATCTGCTCGATCTCGGCGTTCCCGCGCTCATCGTCGTCATCGCCGTGCTCAATGTGCTGATCGAGCTGACGATCGTCGGCAACTACGCGGTGGCGGTTACCTTCATCACGCCGCTGGCGATGCTCATGGGCACCCCGTCGGCCGACATCACCGTCCCGGTCCGCGATCGTTTCCTGGAGACCCTGGTGGGCGTGGTTCTGGCGATCGCCTCGATGTGGCTGGTCGGTGCCCACCTGCATCGGCGCAGCGCCATCCGCGCCGATGACGCCGTACTCGTCGACGTCGACCACGTGTTGGAGACGGTCACGATGGTGCCCGTCGGAGCACCGGAATCGCTGATCGCCCGCCGAGACCTGCAGTGGACCCTGCTCGAGTCGGAGATGGCCGCGACCGATGCGGCCGGCGACGAACCACCATGGGCGCGCGAGCACTGGGCCCACCACGTGGCGGTGTGTCAGGTCGGATACGAGACACTGTCATGGTGCTGGCGTGCAGATCAGAGCCGATCGCTCGACCCGACGCTCGTCGGGATGCTGACCGAGCGCCGGTTGCTCCTGGGTCCCCCGGCACCGTGAGCCCCGGCCGGGTGGTGACCGAGGGGCGAGCCACCCCGTGGTTGATCCGTCGCGACCACCAGGAGTACTGTCGAGCGCATGCAGCGCGCGCTCCTTCTCGGTTGCCGCGGCGGGGTCTGAATCGACCGGCCCTCCGTCGCGGGCCTTCTTATGCGCCGGTCATCTTCCCTCTTTGACTTTCGGAGATTGACCAATGATGGCAGCAGCAGACACCTTCACCTCGGGCGCGAGTCGTATCGTCGAGCCCACGGGACCCATTCCCGCCGATCAGCCGGTCTGGAACAAGCAGCGCAGCTCGGCGATGCCCGTGCACCGTTACCGCTCCTTCGCCGACGAGGTCGAGGCGGTATCGGTTCCCGACCGCACCTGGCCCGACAAGGTCATCGACCGCGCACCCCTGTGGTGTGCGGTGGACCTGCGCGACGGCAACCAGGCGCTGATCGACCCGATGAGTCCCGCCCGCAAACGTCGCATGTTCGACCTGCTGGTCCGGATGGGATACAAGGAGATCGAGGTCGGATTCCCCTCGGCGAGCCAGACCGACTTCGACTTCGTCCGCGAGATCATCGAGGACGGCGCCATCCCCGACGACGTCACCATCCAGGTCCTCACCCAATGCCGTGACGAACTGATCGAGCGGACCTTCGAGGCGTGCCGCGGCGCCGCGAACGTGATCGTCCACTTCTACAACTCCACCTCGGTCCTGCAGCGTCGCGTGGTGTTCCGCGCCGACAAGGGCAAGATCACCGAGATCGCCACCAACGCCGCACGCCGGGTCCTCGAGGAGGAGAAGAAGTACCCCGACACCAACTGGCGCTACGAGTACTCCCCCGAGTCCTACACCGGCACCGAGCTGAGTTACGCCAAAGAGGTGTGCGACGCGGTCACCGAGATCATCGCCCCCACCCCGGACAAGCCGATGATCATCAACCTGCCGGCGACCGTGGAGATGGCCACCCCCAACGTGTATGCGGACTCGATCGAGTGGATGAGCCGCAACCTGGCTCGTCGCGACTCGATCATCCTGAGTCTGCACCCGCACAACGACCGCGGAACCGCGGTCGCCGCAGCGGAATTGGGCTATCAGGCGGGCGCCGACCGTATCGAGGGCTGCTTGTTCGGCAACGGTGAGCGCACCGGCAACGTCTGCCTGGTGACGCTGGGCATGAATATGTTCAGCCGTGGCGTCGATCCGCAGATCAGCTTCTCCGACATCGACGAGATCCGGCGCACCGTCGAATACTGCAACCAGCTCAATGTCCCCGAACGTCACCCGTACGGCGGCGACCTGGTCTACACCGCGTTCTCCGGCAGCCACCAGGACGCGATCAACAAGGGCCTCGACCAGATGAAGGTCGACGCCGATGTCGACGACTCCGACGTCGACGACATCACCTGGGCCGTACCGTATCTGCCGATCGATCCCAAGGATGTCGGACGCAGCTACGAGGCCGTCATCCGCGTGAACAGCCAGTCCGGCAAGGGCGGCGTGGCCTACATCATGAAGACCGATCACGGCATGAGCCTGCCGCGGCGCCTGCAGATCGAGTTCAGCCGGGAGATCCAGAAACTCACCGACGGTGAGGGCGGCGAAGTGTCGCCGAAGGAGATGTGGGACGTCTTCGCCGACGAATACCTGCACCCGGTGCGTCCGCTCGAGCGGATGCGCCAGCGTGTGGACGCCTCCGAGGTCGACGGCGGCGACGACACCATCACCGCAGTCGTGAAGGTCGACGGCGTCGAGAAGGAGATCAGCGGGACCGGTAACGGTCCGCTCGCGGCCTTCGTCGACGCCCTGGCGACGGTCGGATTCGACGTCCGGGTTCTCGACTACAGCGAGCACGCGATGACCGCCGGCGGCGACGCCAACGCCGCGTCGTACGTGGAGGCGCAGGTCAACGGTGAGACCGTGTGGGGTGTGGGCGTCGCCTCGTCCATCACCACCGCCTCGTTGCGCGCCGTGGTGTCCGCGGTGAACCGGGCCCATCGGGTCACCGCTCCTGCCGACGACACCGCCGACGCCGCACCGCGGACCTGGGCTCCGTAACACCGGCGCACACCCGAGCCGGAGTATTGCAGCCGGAGCATCACAGTCAGCCCGATGCGCGGGTGAACCCTGCCGCATCGTGTGAACGCACGGGCCGGACACACCTCGAGTGACCCTCGAATCGTGTCCGGCCCGTGCGGTGTCTCAGCGGAGATACTTCACGAGAGTCGCTGTGCGAGTTCAGTACTCGGCAATCGCCGAGACCGTTCCGCGCTCGATCCCCGACCAACTCGGCATGATCGGCCGCATTCAGCTCGGAATACCGAGAAGCGAAACGGGCCGATCCGCGCCAGATCACACCCGCGGCGGACAGGTGAGTGTGGACACCTTATGCGCTGGTGAGTGGACGTGACGGCCTCGCCACGGACAATGGGAACACATGACCAACATGGAATTTCTCGCACTCGCCGCAGTGCTCGTACTCGTGGCCTGCGCCGCGGGGATCGGTGCACTCGTCGGCATCATCGCCCAGTCCGGGCCAACCGCCCCATCTGCAGGGCACTCCGACGACGCCGTCCCCGCGGACACCCTTCCCGCCCGCTGATTCACGACCGGCCGGGGGTTCCTCATCCGGCTCACCCCTCGTCCGGGCTCACCCGCTGCCCGCGGACGTAGACCTCGGCGATCGCCGGTTCACGCAGCGCCATCAACAACGCGAACAACTCCTGTTCGCGGGCCAGATCGGCGTCGTCGGCCCGAATCCCGTTCGCAAGGACCACTTCCAGCGGCGGCCATCGCCACGGCTCGACGACCAGGAAGTCGGCCTCCTTGCCGACGTCGAGATTGCCGAACCGATCCTCGGCGTCGAGAGCTCGCGCGCCGGCCAGCGTTCCGGTGAACAACAACTGCGCCGGATGGATCGACACACCCGCGTCTCCCGGCTCGGAGATGTGCACCTTGAACGCATCGGAGAGCACGCGGGAGATCAGCCACTCATCGCCTGCACCGCAATCACTTCCGGCCGCCACGGTCACCCCGGAACCGACAGTTCTGCGCCACGGCATCGTGCCCGATCCGAGAAACAACTGCGAGGTCGGGCAGTGCGCGATCGACGTCCCGGTCTGCGCCATCCGATCCAGTTCGGCGTCGGTGCAGTGCACGGCGTGCGCCAGGATCGTGCGACGTCCCAACAGACTCTCTCCGCCGTGTGCCGAGCCCGGCAGGAACTTCCCGTCGTAGGTGTCGAGGTAGGTGTCAACCTCGAAAAGCTTTTTCACCGAATCGATCTCACCGGTGCCCGGCCGATTGTTCTCGTTGAGGTGGGTGTGGACATACACCCCGGTATCGGCCACCTCCGCATACAACTCACCCAGTGCCCGCAACGTCTGGGTGGTCACCGACAACGTGAACCGCGGCACGATCGCTGTGTGCAACAACGACGTTGACGGGTCGCCGGTATCGGCACCATGCCAGCGTTCGATCTCCGCGCGGGTCAGAGCGATGGCGTCGGCCTCGGAGGTGAGCAGCGGCTCGGCGGAATCCGGTCCGACCGTTTGGATTCCACGTCCACTGACCAGTCGCAGCCCCACCCGGGCGGTCTCGGTGAACAACGCGTCCTGGGCGTGGCCGAACGCCGACCCGAACACCATGGCCGCGGTTGTGCCGGTGGCGATCCGTCGTGCGGTGAAGTCACGGGCGATCCGCTGTGCGAACTTCGGGTCGGCGAGCCGGGCCTCGGCGGGAAAGATGCAGGTGCTCAACCACTCCAGTAATTGCCCACCCCCGTAGGCGTCGAGCGAATAGGTCTGCGGGAAGTGGATGTGGGCGTCGACGAATCCCGGGATCAGGTAGGCGTCACCATGGTCGACGGTGACGCCGTCGGCGTCCTCGGACAGGCCGGCGCGCGGACCGCTGTAGACGATGATGCCGGTCGCGTCGTCGATCACCAGTGCGCCGTCGGCGATGTCGACCAACGCCGCGGGGGCCTCCTGCAGCGTCGGGGCACCGGTGATGTGGATCAGATGGCCGAGATGGATGGTCACCGGAACACAAAAACACAGCGCCGCCGATTCGGCGCGCCGAGCACCGCCGGGTGTCGGATACCGCCGGACCTCAGATGACGTGCCCGTCCCACTCGTGGTCGTGCATGAAGCCCTCCGCGAGGCCGACCCGGTACTTCAGGCAGCTGCGCACGATTCCGAGGTAGGCGACGGGAAGCGCGTAACCCGGCAGCCGGTCTCCGCGCACACCGATGACGTCGTCGAATCCGCGCAGGTCCCGGAAGTACTGCCGCATGGTTCGTCCCTGCCGCGCATCCTCACGCCACCCGAAGATCGTCATGCCGACCTTGATCATGGTGTGCACGTCGTCATCGGGGACGATCAATTCGTCGTTCTCACCGAAGAACGCCTCATCGACGCGATTGTGCGGCCGGAACATCATGATCCCGCTGGTGGCACGCGGATTGCATTCGATGCAGTACAGCCCCTTTTCCGGGTGGTCGATGAAGTCGAAGCCGACCTGCCCGGTGAAATCGGTGTCCGCGAGGAACTTCTCGACCCAGTCGAAGATCGGCTGGTGCTGCGCCGAGACGAAGGACAGGCACGAGCTGCCACCGATCGCGTACTCGACGGGGTAGGTCGCGTGCGCGAAGATCTTGCCCTCCCGCACCACCGAGTACGTGCAGTAGCGATCGCCGGTCAGCCACTCCTGCGCGAGCCACGGATTGCTCGGATCGTGATCGAGCCACTCCATCCGATCGCCCGGATACACCTTGTGCACCTTCTGCGAGCCGCGCGAGTAGCACTTCTTGACCGCGAAGGGGCCGGTGAAATCGAGCTTGTCGATGTCCTCCGGACCGTCGAGCCGCGCGAACTTCAGGGTGTCGATGCCGTGCTCGACGAGCATCTCCTGGAAGTCGTACTTGTTGTGCAACCGATTCTCGAGTTCGAAATCGGACAGGAAGAGCTCGCAGTCAGGTGGGAACAGTCCCCGCATCATCGACAGGATGTCGGTCTCTTCGTGGATCGGGATCACCATGTCGACGTGTTCGTCGACGACGATCCTGGCCAGTTCACGGCAGTATTCCTGCGGCTTGAACTTGGGCGGCGGGACAAGGTGGAACGAGTCGACGGCCTTCGAGACCCGGGTCAGCGCCACCGGGATCGAGTCGACGGTGGTGACCCGATGCCCGGCCGCCGCGAGCAGGCGCGCCAGGTTCAGGCTGAGAAAGGACCGGCCGAAGGTGATCAGGATGTGCTTACCGGAGAAGGCCACGGGGCGAGTGTAGGCGTGCTCGCCCCGGCGTCTGCGACGGCTGCCGGGCCGCCGTGGTTTGTCGGACCCCTGCCGCATACTCACCTCACACCGCTACGCCGCCGATCCAGGGGACGACAGTCGGGCAAAGGGTACAAATCGATTGCATTGAGCGGGCGGAGGCGGATTACATGGAATAGCGGACCCGCGGTCATCGTTGGGATTCTCTGGATTGTTAGGTTGGCTACGTTCGGTCGGGCGGAAGGGGTGCGGCGATGCTGTTCGTGATCGGCGTCATCTCGGCATCGCTGGCCGCCGTTGCCTACGGCATGTCGACGGTGCTCCGAGCGCTCGGAGCGCGCCGGGTCGCGCAAACCGAACGCGAGGACGGCGTCGTCGGCACCAACGCCGCGGGCGGCCCTTCGCTGCAGTCGACCATGTCGACGCTCGTCGACCCCTCCTTCATCCTCGGCACCGTCATGGTCATCGTCGGATTCGCCGGCGGTGCGGTCGCCGCGCGATTCCTCCCGCTGTTCCTGTCGCAGACCATCGTCTCGGCGAATCTCGTCGTGACGGCGTTGCTCGGCACGATCATGCTCAACATCGCGTTGCACACCCGCGACTGGATCGCCATCTGGCTGGTCGTGTTCTCGCTGTGCCTGCTCGGCTTCTCCTCCTCACACACCACCGGCGAGGGCCAGGCCGACACCATCCACTGGGGTCTGTTCGGGGCGACGATCCTGTTGTCGGCTCTGGCACTGCTCGGTGTGTACCGGCTCGGACGCCACGGCGCGATCGTCGGTGGCGCGATGGCCGGTCTGCTCTTCGGTGTAATCGCGATCGCCGTCCGCATCCTCGACGGCGTGCACCCGTTCGACCTGAAGGTTCTGCTGCTCGACCCGGCCGCGTGGACCATCGCTGTCGCCGGCGCCTGCGGGTTCTTCGTGCAAACCGTCGCCCTGCAGCTCGGGGCGGTCAACGGGGTGACCGCGGTGCTCGTGGTCGGCGAGACCGCGGGACCGAGTCTCGTCGGAGTGCTGTTCCTCGGCGACACCGCCAAGCCCGGCCTGGGGTGGCTGGCCGTCGTCGGCTTCATCGGCGCCGTCGTCGGTGCCGTTCTCGTCGCCTGGTACGGATCCGGTGATCCCGACCACTTCGGCGAGGCACCACCGATGAAGGGCGGATGGCGTCGCGGCCGTGAGGATTTCGACGAGGAGGACTACGGCGCAGAAGAGCTCGACGACGAGGCGCGTCTGGAGATGTCCCCGAACGAGAACGAATTCTGCGACGCCGACTTCACCCTCGTCGAAGAAGACCTCGAGGCCGACCTCGGCATACCGCGCGACGACGAACATCGCCCGGCGACCCGCAACGGGCGCGATCGGGCGCAGTGAACTCGCGGCGACATCCCGGCCTCGTCTTGACACCCGGACCGGTCAGCAGCAAACGTGTGAGGCATGTCGTCTGACCAGATCTCGCACGCGCGCCGCGCGTACGAGACGCTCGAGCCCTTTCACATCCTCGCCTACTTCAACCCCGGTCTCGGTGCCGCACAGGAGGCCACGGGCCTGAATCCGCACGCGTTCTATGTCGGTGCTCGCGGGGCACCACTCGGCGAGTGCGCGCCGGCGGTGGTCACCTCGGCCTTCTTCAACTTTGCTCCCACCTCGATCGCGAAGAGCTGGCCCAAGGCGGTGGCGTGCGGCCTCGAGCGGGTGTCGCAGGCGCGATGGACGATGCTCGACGAGCAATTGCGGACCATCCTCGGCGAACGCGCCGACGACCCGGAGATCGCTCGTCTGGCCGATGTCTTCGCCGACGCCGGGCGTACGCTGCCCTACACAGGTCGTCCGTTGGCCGCGGCGTGGGCTGAGTCGCCGGCTCCCAACGCTGCGCACCTCCGACTCTGGCACGCGGTCGCGATACTGCGAGAATGGCGCGGCGACAACCACATTGCCGCACTGGTCGTGAGTGGTCTCAACGGCATCGACGCCGCGGTCTTCCATGAGGCCACACTTCCTGATCCGACGGTGCGCCGGCGGTCGATGGGCCGCGAGATGACGCTGCTCACCCGCGGGTGGTCGGGGCAGGACTGGGAGGCGTCGGTGGATCGGCTCGTCGAACGTGGTCTGGCCGAACGCAGCGATGACGGCCATCGACTGACCGCCGCAGGTGCCGCGCTCTACGACGACGTCGAGGCCACCACCGATGCTCTCGGTGAGCAACTCTGGGCCCGACCCGAACTCGACGACGCGCTGCAGGCGATCCGGCCGTACGTCAAGGCGGTCATCGACGCCGGCGTGCTGCCGGGGACGGCCCGGAAAAGCTGATCAACTCGGCGATTCCGGGGTCGTCGGCCATGCCGGTGCGGTAGTCCTCGAAGTGTGAACGACGTCGCCGCCATCGAAGCGCTCAAGTACCGATACCTCCGTGCCCTCGACACCAAGGACTGGGACACCTTCGCCGACACGCTGACCGACGACGTCACCGGCGAGTACGGCGACTCCCTGAGCTTCACCGCTCGGGATGAACTGGTCGGTTTCATGCGGACGTCGGTGGGGCCCGGGGTGATCACCGAGCATCGCGTCTCGCATCCGGAGATCGAGGTGTCCGGCGATATCGCGCATGGGCGCTGGTACCTGTCGGATCGGGTGATCGTGCCCGACTTCGAGTTCATGCTCATCGGCGCCGCGTTCTACGACGACACCTACCGCCGCACGGCAGACGGTTGGCGGATCTGCGCGACCGGATACGACCGCACCTATGAGGCCCACGTCCCACTCGCCGCGATCCCCGGCTTCACCCTGAAGGTGGGGCCGGCAATCCGGACCGGCGAGTGAGCTCAGCGTCTCCCTGACGTAACGGTGGGCAGCGTTGTTGCCGCTGCCGATTTCGGATCACTGTGGACCGGATACTCACCGGCGAGAGGGGTCCCGAGGCCTCGACCATCGGAACGGGCGACGGCCGCTTCCTGACCGATGGTCGACCCTTCCCCCGATGGTCGAGGTGCTCGGCGCGCTAGCGCCGAGCCTCGAGACCCGGCGAGATGACAAGTATCGCAACCACATTGATCCCCAGTCGACGCGCGCGAAAATTCTTGTCCACAGATTTCTCCGGTGTGGCGATCGTCGGACCGGTTTTGTCGGTACCCCTTCGTACACTTGTTCTCATCACGTCCGATCGTGGGAGGGGAGGTTTTGGGTGTCGACGACGTTGACGTTCACTGATCCGGATGCCGACGCTGCCGCGATCGCCGCAATGTCGCGCGATGAGCTCACCGAGACCGGTCCGGACCTGCTACGCGAGTCCCGCAAATACGAAGCCCGGACGGTGCTTGCTGCCGCCGCGTTGGCGGATCGGGTGTATCGGGAGCGTTTGGCGGGCCAGTCCGAGGTCGAGGTGTGGGGCTCGGTGATCGAGCACGCCGACAAACTCGCACGCGCCGAAGTGTCTCTGCAGTTCACGGTCTCCCGCAGTAAGGCCGGCAGCTGGATTGCTCTGGCGGATCTGTTGGAGAAGTTCCCGCTCATCCGCGCCGCCTATCTGAACGGGGAACTGTCCACCAACCGGGCCTCGATCATGGCGCGCGCCGCCCAACGTGGCGCGGACACCGACACCGGTGATGAGTCCGGTAACGAATCGGAGATGTCGTTCGAAGAGATCGTCCTGGACTACGGATCCCGCGCGACGACCGATCCGGTGCTGTCGCAACAGCTCGACGCTGCGCTGATTTCGATGAACCCCGACAGTGTCACCGAGGAACGCGAAGATATCGCCGACCTGGTGGGGAACGTGACCATCGCCCCCGATGTTGCGGGGCACTCCTCTCTGGGTGCGGTTGTTCCCGCGCATTATGGGGTGTTTCTCACGACGCAGATCGAGGCGCTGATCGATGAACGGACCTGCCGTAAGGACCCGCGTCGCGTGGGGTCGCTGCGGGTGATCGCACTGGGTGAGATCACCGGTGTGCCGGGGGCGCACCTCGACTGCGAATGCGGACAAGATGATTGCCCGAAACGAGGTGGCGGCACCGACAGCAACGGGTCGGCCGAAACACCCGCCGACGCTGCCGATGCGGCAGCGTGGGACGACTTGCTCCCCGAACCGGCTGACGCGGATGCGCCTGAAGTCGAGGACATCGAAGCTTCCAGTGCGCCGGCCCCTTCCAATGCGCGGGCACAGGAACCTGTCGATGTGGTGGAGCCGGTCGTCGAACCCGACATCCCCGATCCCATGGATGAGCCGACGCCGGAGGAGGTGCCGGTGGCGTTCGGACGTGCCTTGGTCGTGCCCGGGGCACCTGTGTTGACGGTGCTCACAGACCCGGACGGGATTCTCGTCCCCCGGTTGCAGGGGTACGGGCCGATCGACCGCGACTACGCGGCCACCCTCGCCGACGTGGCGAAAACCGTCCATTATCCCGAATCCGTGCGCACGGCTGGACCGTTGATCCCGCAGATCTCCGACCGACCCCAGGCCCCGCCGGCGGATCCGACCGGACACGGTGGTCACACCGTGCCACCTCCTGGGGCATTGACCTATGCACCCAGCGCCACCTTGCGCGCTGAGGTGCTGGCCAACGACCCCTGGTGCCGATACCCCTACTGCGGTATGCCGTCACACCTGTGCGACCTCGATCATTGGCGACCCTTCAACCACACCGACCCCGAGGCCGGAGGGTGGACGGTGCTCGGTGATCTGATCCCGCTGTGTCGGGCAGATCATCAACGCAAACACCTCGCCGAGTGGGTGCCAACGCTCTACACCGATCGGCGGGTGGAGTGGCGGAGTCGGTGGAGTGGGCAGGTGATTGTCACCTACCCGCGGTGACGGAGTTCCGCTGTGGGGTGGAACCAGCTGTGACTCACCGGGTCTCGAGGCTCGGCGCACGCGCCTCGCACCTCGACCACCGAGCAACGTCCGGTACACCCCCGATGGTCAGCGTTCGCGCAGGATGAGATCGGCGATGCCGTCGCGATCGGTGACGTCGAGTTTGGTGCAGGCTCGGTAGATGTGGCCCTCGACGGTGCGTACCGAGACGGTCAGCCGTGCGGCGATCTGCTTGTTGGAGAGGCCGGAGGCGACGAGGTTGGCGATCTCACGTTCGCGGGTGGTCAGCGGCAACGGCTGGGCGGCCTCGACGAGCGCCGGGGTGCGCAGTCCGCCGCAGGCGGCGGCCAGCCGGTTGGCCATGGACGAGGATGCCACTGTCGCCGACCGTCGACCTGAACGATCGTGGACGGCGCTGGCCTGTGCGGCCACATCGGCCGCCGACAGCCGACGGCCGAGTTTCTCGAGATCGGCTGCGCAGACATCGAGTTCGATGCCGTCGCCGGCAGCATACGCCGCAGCGTGGCGGGCGTAGAGGCCCGCGAGCGGGCCATCGATCTGCTCGGCCAGTTCGGCCAGGCGGGGGCCGGCGCTGGCATCCCCGAAACGCACCGCGGTGTGCAGCGCCTCCGCCTCCACGGCGAGCTGCCCGGTCTTGGCCGCCAATTCTGCTGCCGCCCAGGCACGTTCGATGCCGATGGACACGGTACCGGCGGCCGCGGCCTGCCACGCCTCGGCGATCCACAGCATCGGCCGGAACACCGCGACGTGCAACCCGTCCCGAGCGCGTGCCCGACCCAGCACCTCCTCGGCGCGGGTCGCCTCGCCCAACGCACTGAGCGCTTGGGCGAGAAAGACATACGCGGGGAAGTTCCACGACGCCGAATACTCGTCGCCGTCGAGGGTCGCCAGGGTCTGCTCGATACGCCGCACCACCGACGCACAGTCACCGCGCGCCAACTCGACCGCCGACACCAGGATTCCCGACATCGCCCAGCTCAAATACTGTGCGGTGTTGGCGAATGCGACGTAGCGCTGCACCGCGTCGCCGGCCGCGTCGAGTCGCCCGGACAGGATCAGCCCGAGGATCTCACCGATGCCTGCGGGATACCGGAGCAGCCCGTCGGTGTAGCGTTCGGCCTCACGTGCGCGACGGGCCAGCGGATCGAGTTCATCACCGCGACCGGACAATGCCCGCGACAACATCCCGCCGAAGACTCCCCACTCGACCGCCCACGGCAGGGCGTCCGGGGACTCCAGCGCAACGTCGGACAGTGCGATCGCGTCGGCGATCCGGTTCTCGAACAGCGCGCACGCCGACGCGATGCCGTCGACGATGCGCAGCAGATTCTCGTCGTCGACCTCGGCACGCACCTTCTCGAGGATCTCCTCGGCACGCTCGGCCTGATTCATCACCCAGAACATGTTGCCGACGCGCTGCAGCCCGATCCGCAGTCGCAGCGGCGCGTCGAGTCCGGTGGTGTCGATGTGGGCGAGAATGTCCTCGGCCTCGTGCGGATGGCCCTGCCACATGAGTGCCCGGGAGAGCAATTCGGCCTCGGCCGGGCCGCCGCCCTCCTCGATCGCCGCGCGCGCGAAACGTTCTCCCATCGGTGTCTGCGCGAGGTTGAGCGCGTCGTCGGCGGCCGCCGACAACAGGCCCAGATCAACCGCCGAGGTGTCGCTCTCCAGTGCCAGTTCGGCCAGCCGGATGCGGTCCAACGGGGTCGCGAGCGGACGTTCACGCAACGCCCGCACCAGATTCCCGCGCAACCGCCGCGACGACGCGAAACCGAGCCTGCGCCGGATCACCTCGCCGAACAGTGGGTGGTGGAAGCCGACATTGAGTTCGCGGCCCTCCCGCTCGATGCGCACGAGCCCGTCGATCTCGGCCTGCTCGACCGCCTCCTCGCCGGCGACCTCGGCCAGCACGTCGAGGTTCAACGGCTCGCACAGGCTGAGATACTTCAGCGCGGTCAGCACCGCCTCGTCGAGCTGTTCGATGCGCCCGTCGAGCAGTGAGGCGAGTTCGGAGGTGATCGCGGCGCGCCCGCGCAACTGCCACACGCCGTTGACCTGACGCAGGGTGTTCGCCTGGCGCGCGCCGTCGACGAGATGCCGCAGGAACAGCGCGTTGCCTCCCGACGCCGCCCACATCCGATCGGCCGAGTGCTCCTCGAGCTGGCCACCGAGAACCGACTCCACCAACTCCACGCTCTGCTCTTTGGTGAACGGCGACAAGGTGATCCGCAGGAGATGGTTGTCCTTCCACAGCGACGTCACCGCGTCCGGGACGGACTCGCCGCTGCGGACGGTCGCCACGATGTGCACGGCGCGGTCGATGGCGAGCTGATGGAGCAGCGTGGCCGATAGCTCGTCGAGCAGATGGGCGTCGTCGACGCCGATGACCGCATTACCGCCGGCGAGCAACGACTCACGGGCCGCCGCGAGATAGGTGACCGGATCGCTCGACGTCGCCGGGCCGACGAGGTGGGCGAAGACACCGAGCGGGATCGAGCGGGCCGATTCGGTCCCGGCGACCCATCGCACACCCGCACCGATCCCGGCCGTGACGTGGCGCGCGAGCGTTGTCTTGCCGACGCCGGAATCACCGGTCAACACCACACCGCAGACCGCGGTCTCGTCCCGCAGGGCGGCGGAGATGGCTCGGTATTCTTTCTCGCGTTGGACCAGAGGCCAGTTCGCCATGTGGGTATTTTAGTCCTTTTATCAGCTAAAACGCAGCTCTTGTTCAGCTGTTCGACGGCCGCGGGCGCCGTGGTGGTTCACGCGTCGCGTTGGTTCGCCAACCACACCCCGGCAACGAAGACCACAACCGCCCACACCGCGAAGTACACCAGCGAGACCCCGGAATTCCAGTGATAGTCATCGCCTGCGGTGGCCCCGGAGAGGAAGCGGGACCCGTTGGCGAACGGCAGGAACGGCCCGATCCAGTCCTTCACCTTGGGCACCGCGCCGAGGATGGTCTCCACGACGAGCATCCACACCAGCACGATCGAGATCGCGCCGGCCGTCTGCCGCACCAGCGCGCCGACCCCCATCGACAGCAGCACACACAGCGCCGCGTAGACGGGGACGCCCCAGATCTGCCGGACGACGGTGGCGTCGCCGAAGCCGAAGCCACCGATGCCCGCGACCAGGATGCCCACACAGATGACGGTAAGGACCAGCATCGTGACGAAGGTCAACGACACGTACACCGTGGCCTTCGCCAACAACGCCGAGGTCCGCTTGGGCACCGCGAGAAATGTCGCGCGGATCGTCGAGAACCGATATTCGCTGGTGATCCCGAGGACGGCCATGATCATCAGGACGATGACGGCGAACTGGTTGAGCCCGAGGAGGGCGACGGTCAGCGCGGAGCCGTCGACACCGGCCGAGGTCGATGTGGCGGCGCCGGGCCCGGCGGTCTCGTTGACATTGCTGGCCAGACCCGCGAACAGTCCGGTGACGCCGAGGCTGAGGATCACCACGAGGCCCATGCACCAGTAGGGCGAGCGGATGGAGGTGAGCTTGATCTGCTCGGCGCGCAACAACTCGATCATCGGTGTCCCCCGTTCTGAGGACCCTGCTGCTGGTGACCACCAGGCGGTGGGTACTGCCCGAGTGGGTACTGGTCGGGTGGATACTGCCCGGGTGGATACTGCCCGGGCGGGAATTGTGCGGGTGGCCCCCACTGGCCCGGCTGACCCGGCGCAGGCGCGGGCACGCCCGGATGCTCGTTACCGCCGTGGTACTCCACGGCGTGGGCGGTCATCGCCATGAACGCCTCCTCCAGCGAGGCGGTCTGCGCGACGAGTTCGTGCACGGTGACGCCCGCGGCCGCGGCGACGTCGCCGACCTGGTCGGTGGTGATGTCGTCGAGGGCGAGCACCGGCCGCCCCTGCGGGTCCTGCTCGGGGCGCGGCGACAGTCCGGCCGAGACCAATGCGGAGTGAAGCTGTTCGGGTTGCGGGGTACGGACGCGTACGACCGTGCGCGCCGACGCGGTGAAATCCGACACCGAGCTGTCGGCGATCAATCTCCCCTGACCGATCACCACCAACCGCTCGGCGGTCAGTGCCATCTCGGTGAGCAGGTGACTCGACACGAGGACCGTACGACCCTCGGCGGCCAGGGATTTCATGAAGTTGCGAATCCAGACGATGCCCTCCGGGTCGAGCCCGTTGACCGGCTCGTCGAACAGCAGGGTGTGCGGATCACCGAGCAGCGCACCGGCCAGCCCGAGCCGCTGCGACATACCCAACGAGAAGCCACCGGCGCGTTTGCGGGCCACCTGTGTCAGGCCGACGGTCTCGAGCACCTCGTCGGCCCGCGTTGCGGGGATCCCGTTGCTCGCGGCCAGCCACCGCAGGTGCGAGCGCGCACTTCGGTTGGGGTGCACCCATTTCGCGTCCAACAGCGCGCCGACCTGACGCAGCGGATGGTCGAGCTCGCGGTAGGGCTTGCCGTTGATGGTGGCGCGGCCCGACGTCGGCCGGTCCAGTCCCAGCATCATCCGCATCGTGGTGGACTTCCCGGCGCCGTTCGGGCCGAGGAAGCCGGTGACCACCCCGGGGCGGACCTCGAACGACAGGTTGTCGACGGCACGGACGTTGCCGAAGTCCTTGGTGAGGTTCTCGACACTCAGCATGCCGACGACACTACACACCGTGCGTTACCACAGGCCTGCCATCGAATGACCCCGCACCGTCGGACGAGTGGCCCGTCCGACGAACGGCGCAAGTCAGAGCCCCGGAGACGAGGCCAACGCCCATCGCCGACGGGGAATCCGGCCCGCGGTGGCGGCCAATCGCCCGGCCGTGACCGCGTGCCGCATCGCCGCCGCCATCCGCTCGGGATCGTCGGCTCGCGTCACCGCGGACGCCAGAAGAACTGCGTCGCAACCGAGTTCCATTGCCAACGCGGCGTCACTGGCCGTGCCGATGCCCGCGTCGAGGACCACCGGTACCCCGGCGGCCGACACGATCATCTCGATGTTGTGCGGATTGCGGATTCCCAGCCCGGTGCCGATGGGCGAACCCAGCGGCATCACCGCGGCGACCCCGAGATCCTCGAGTCGCGCCGCGAGCACCGGATCGTCGTTGGTGTAGGCGAGCACCGTGAAGCCGTCGTCGACCAACTGCGCTGCGCCGTCGAGCAGTTCGACGGGGTCGGGGAGCAGCGTGCGGTCGTCGGCGACCACCTCGAGCTTCACCCATGACGTCTCCAACGCCTCTCGGGCCAGTTGCGCGGTCAGGACCGCCTCGGCCGCGGTGCGGCTGCCCGCGGTGTTCGGCAGGGGCGCGATCCCCAGGCGCCGCAACACATCCAGGACGCCGGTCGTGCTACCGGCGTCGACCCGCCGCATCGCGACGGTCGTCAGCTCGGTACCGGAGGCCACCAGTGCACGTGACAACACGTCGAGGGTGCTCGCCCCGCCCGTACCCATGATCAGTCGGGACGTGAACTCGCGGTCGGCGATCCGCAGGACATCGGTGTCCGGTGAACCGTCGGTCGGCGCCACCTTCGTGGTACTAGCCACCTTGCACCGCCGTCACGACCTCCACGGTGGCACCGTCGTCGAGGACGGTGTCCCATCGGCTGCGCGGGACCACCGTGCCGTCGACGGCCACCGCGATCCCCTTGTCCGGCAAACCCATCGATGTCAACAGGTCGCGCACCGAACCACCCGGAGGAAGCGGGCCGTCGGCACCGTTGACCGTGATCGTCATGTCGTACTCCTCTCCTCGCGCACGCCGACGAGCGCCCCGTCGGCGGCGAGTAACTCCATGACCACCTCGGAGGTGTACGGCGCCAACACGATTCCGTTGCGCCCGTGGCCACCGGCGACGACGATCCGCTCGTCGAGCCGTTCGATGATCGGCAATCCGTTGGGTGAACACGGGCGAAATCCCGCCGCCGTCTCGACAAGCGCATAGTCGCGGGCACCGGGAAAGACCTCGATCGCGTCGGCGAGCAACTCGGCGACGCCGACGGCCTGCGGCATCACCTCACCGGAGCGCCACTCCTCGATGTCACCCTCGTATTGGGTTGCGCCGACCACGATTCCGTCGTGACGGGGCACCAGATACACCATGCGCCCGTCGACCCGCGCCCGGATCACATGGTGTGGAGGTGGCACCGTCATGCGGTCGGCGCGCAGCCGCAGCACCTCCCCCTTGGCGAGATGGATCGGGGCAGCCGGCCACAGATCGGCCAGCCCGGCGCCCGCCGCGAGCAGGATCTGATCGGCGTCGTCGAGGTCGGCGAGATCGGTCACCCGGCCCGTGCCGATCCGGCCACCGGCCGCGACCAACGCGGACTCGAGGGCGGCGAGGAGTCGCCGATTGTCCACGGCCCCTTCGCCTGTCGCGAGATAGCCGCCGCGCACCCGCGCGCCGATCGCCCGTTCCCGTGCCCGGACCCCGGCGGCGTCGATGCGGCTGAGCCGATCCACGGCGTGCGGGCGGGTCGACCACACGAAGTCGGCGAGTTGGGTCAGGTAGGCCGCGTCGGCGGTGGTCGTCGCGACGAACAGCGAGTCGGCGGCGGTGGCGATCCGCGGGTCGCCGAGTCGCTCGATGAACGCCGGCCATCGGCGGACCGACCGCTCGGAGATCGCGAGCAACGCATCCTCACCGGGGTGGCCCTCGCCGAGGGAGCCCAGCATCCCGCCGGCCACCCACGCCGCGCGCCGGTTTCGGCCGGCGTCGACGACGGTGACCTGCCAGCCCGCATCGGCGGCGGCAAGTGCGCAGGTCAACCCGATGATTCCGCCGCCGACGACGGCGAGGGTGCGGCGTGCGCCGCCCGCGGTGTCCGTGCGGTCGGCGGGGGTCATGCTCGGGTGCTCATGCTCTGCAGTCCTTCCTTCGCCGGCATGATCCGGATCAGGTGTGACGGTCAGCGGGGGCGTCCCGCACTCTCAGCCCGGCGTACCCCGGACTCCCGTGTCGTGTCCTCCACCCTAACAGCGCGGCGATGGGTGCGGGTACGCCCGTGCCCTAGCCTGTGAGACATGCCCCGAGAGAACCGGATTGCGCGCGACGGCGACCCCACCGACGATCCACGGCGGGCACGTCTGCGTGCCGCGCGGCTCTACCTGTGCACCGACGCCCGACGCGAACGCGGAGATCTACTGGAGTTCGTCGACGCCGCCCTGGCCGGTGGTGTCGACCTCATCCAGTTGCGCGACAAGGGATCTCCCGGTGAGCGGGAGTTCGGGGCTCTCGAGGCCGGTGAGGAGTTGGCGATCCTGGCGGAGATGCGCGGCGTCGTCGACGCACACGGGGCGTTGCTGTCGGTCAACGACCGCGCCGACATCGCGCTGCTCGCCGGCGCCGACGTCCTGCATCTCGGTCAGGGTGATCTGCGGCCTGAGCAGGCGCGGCGCATCGTCGGCGACGACGTGATCGTCGGGGTCTCCACCCACGATCCCGACCAGGCCCACGCGGCGATCGCCGACGAAGCCGTCGACTATTTCTGCGTCGGTCCGTGCTGGCCGACCCCGACCAAACCCGGGCGCGCAGCCCCCGGGCTCGGTCTGGTGCGCGAGGTCGCAGGTGTATCCAAGCCGTGGTTCGCCATCGGCGGCATCGACTCCGCGCGGCTGCCCGAGGTCCGCGACGCCGGTGCCCGTCGCGCGGTGGTGGTGCGCGCGATCACCGCCGCCGACGACCCCGCGGCCGCGGCCGCACAGTTGCGCGCCGGTCTGGCGTAGATCACTTCGGCAGCGTCGGGCCCGCGGACACCCGGATCTCCCTTGCCCGCGGGTGTGCTGCGGCGTTAGAGTGGCCCGATCATGTGCACACGAATCGCGCTCGTAACCCGCCGCAGCGGGGTCTGATCTGACCGACCCCCCGCTGCGGGGTCGTTGCGCGTTCTCGTCGGTCATCTTCTCTTCGACCGAAACGATGATCCACGATGCACAGCCGTCACCTTTCTCCCGCACCCTGTTCCTGTACCGAGTCGCCCGGCAGCGCGAATCCGCGTTCCCGCGGCCCGCTCACGACGCGACTCCCCCGAGGTATCCGTGAGGAGGCAGACGGCATGACCTGGCAGGAATTCACCGAGATGTACGCCGATACCGGCACGATCCGGCTCGGCTCGCTCTCGATCACCCCCGCACCGGCCGACATGATCGAATGCCGCGCGACGATGGCCTACGCCGACCGCATCATGTCGATGTCGGCCACCGCGACCGGACCGGTCGGCGCGATGACCTCGATCCTGCACGACCTCGGCGCCCCGGTGTCGATCGTCTCGCTGCACCAGCGCCCGACCGATCGCGGGTTCGCGGCGTTCCTGTTGTGCGAGCGCGACGACCGGCAGTGCTGGGCCTACGGCGACGGCGCGACCGGCGACGAAGCCAACGTCAACGCCCTCATCGCCGGCGCCAACCGGCTGCTACCCCGGTAGACGACCGGGCGCCGTTCAGTTCTGCGGATCGAGCGCGGCGATCCGATCCCGCAGTCCGGGCCAGGCCTCACCGAACGCGGGATGCAGCGGCAACTCGTCGACGTCGGCCTCATCGACCCAGCGCAGTTCCGCCGATTCGCCGTTCGCGATGGTCCGCACGGGTTCGTCGATGTCGGCGATGACGGTCGTATAAGTCCAGCCGCCCTTGGCGCGGTGGGTGACCAGCGCGGCGACCACCTCGACGTCGGCGGGGTCGAGACCTGCTTCTTCCTGCGCTTCGCGCAGCGCGGTGTCGATGGCGCTCTCGTGCGAGTCGCGCGCACCACCGGGCAGTCCCCACGTGCCGCCCTGGTGCGACCACACCGCGCGATGTTGCAGCAATATCAGTGTGCGGCCGTCGGGTTGCAGGGTGCGCAGCAGTAATCCGGCCGCCCCGTTGACACCCCAATACCGTGACCCATCGGTGTCGATGACCCAGCCGTCCCCGTCTCCACGCACCGCGACTCCTGACGCCGACCGACGATCCGGGCTCTCCGGGATTCGCCGCCGACCTCCACCGTATGTGAGTGGGGCCACCAGGGCCAGGTTCGCCGAAACACCACCGCGTGGTGAGGCCGAGGTCACGTGCGCGCGGTTAGGGTGGAAACAGACCGGCACCGAAGAGGCGATAGACCCGAGGGGGCCACGTCGTCGCTTCGGACGGGGATGCCGGGGCGAGGACAACGACACGAACGACCGACGAGCCAGAAGGGATCGTGTGGTGACCGGCCAGGCATCTCCCGTGCGGACGGTGCTCACCCGTGCGGGCAAGACCATCCGGCCCAACGCGTCGTCGCCACCCATCCGTCAGGTTCTCGCCGACCGCCGCGAGCTGATGTCGCTGGGCCGCACCCGAACCCAATCACCGTTGGCCACAATGCGCCACTACGCGGGCACCACCCCCGGGAAGCTGGTGATGATCGGGGTGGTGCTCGTACTCGCCATCCTGGGCGTGGGCTGGTACGGATCGACCGTGCTGCAGGATCGCACCAACGCGCTGAAGAACATGATCGACCAGGGCGAGCCGCTCGCCGAGGCCTCACAGGTGCTCTACAGTTCGCTGTCGATCGCCGACGCCTCGGCCAACTCGGCGTTCATCTCCGGTGGCCTGGAGTCCCCCGATCTGCGTAGCCGTTATTCGAATGCGCTGGCCACCGCGTCGGCGTCATTGATGAAGGCCGCAGGCACCTCGGGGGCGCCCGGCGAGGACACCGACGACGACGATCGCGCAGTCAACGCCGACCTGCAGACCCTGGCGACGACGATCCCCGTCTACAGCGGACTCATCGAGACCGCGCGCACCAACAACCGGCTCGGCAACCCGGTGGGCAGCGCCTATCTCGGGCAGGCGTCGGCGGTGATGCACGATCAGATCCTGCCCGCGGCGCAGCGCCTCTACGAGCGCCGATCCGACGCCATCGCCGATCCCCAACGCACCCTGACCATCCCGCCCTACGGGGTGTATTTCGGGTTGCTGGTCCTCGCGCTCGCGCTGATCGGTACCTCGCGGTTCCTCACCAAACGCACCCGCCGTCGCTTCAACATCGGGGTGGTCGCCGCGTTGACCGCGATTCTCGGCGGACTGGTCTGGCTGTTGGTGTCGGGGCTGGCGTCGGTGGCCGCCACCAATTCGGCGAAGACCGACGGCGCCGACCCGCTGCGGCAACTGACCGAGGCCCGCATCCTCACCCAGCAGGCGCGTTCGGCCGAGACCTTGTCGCTGGTGCAGCGCACCGATCAGTCCGATCTCGATCAGACCTTCTCCGGCGCCACCGCCGGTATCAGCACGATCCTCGCCGACCTCGGTGGTCAGACGAGTTCTGACGCCGGCGCGTTGACCACCACCCAGGTGCGGTCCATCACGACCGCCCTCGATCAGTGGCGCGAGTCCGATCAGCAGACGCGCGCGGCCATCGAGCGCGGCGACTTCGCGCAGGCCAGAACGCTCACCATCGGCGCGGACCCGCAGAGCACCGCGAGCAGTTACGCCGCGGTCGATTCATCGCTCACGGACGCCATCACCACCACCCGGACGTCGTTCCGCGACGACATCAACACCGCTCAGCGGGTCATCGGATACACCGGGTCGGGGATTCTGGTGTTGACCGTGTTCGCCGCCGTGGCATTGGCTCTCGGCCTGGTGCCGCGGGTCCGGGAGTACCGATGAGGCGCCGGGCAGTCCACGGCCGCGGTGGCGTCGTCGCGGCCGCGCTGCTCGCGTGCGGCCTGCTCACCACCGGTTGCGTCACCTTCACCGCACCCGACTCGCCACCGCCCGCGGCGCAGGCCATCACCCCGACTCCGCCGGGTGCGGAAACCGAGACGACCACCGAACCGGTCCCCGACGCCGACGCGTGCAACGCGACGGCCAGCCTGCGACCGCCCGATCCGATGCCGGAGCCCAAGCAGATGCCGCCGGGCAGCACCATGGCGGCGATCGCGGCGCGCGGGCGACTCATCGTCGGCACCGACATCGGCTCCAACCCGTTCAGCTTCCGTGACCCGATCAGCGGCGACCTGCAGGGTTTCGACGTCGACCTCGCGCGCGAGGTGTCGCAGGCGATCTTCGGCGACCCCAACCGCATCGAGTTCCGGGTGCTCAGCTCCAACGATCGCATAGACGCGCTGCGCAGCGGGTCGGTGGACATGGTGGTCAAGACCATGTCGATCACCTGTGACCGGTTGGCGTCGGTCAGCTTCTCGACCCCGTATTACATTGCCTCGCAACGCATACTGGTGCTGCGCAACTCCGGCATCACCGATGTCGACGGGCTGGCCGACAAGCGGGTGTGTTCGGCCCGCGGGGCCACCTCGATCGGACGGATGCAGGCCGAGCAGCCACGTGCCAAGATGATCACGACCGTCACCTGGGCCGACTGTCTGGTGATGTTGCAGCAAGGTCAGGTCGACGCCGTCACCACCGACGACGCGATCCTCGCCGGCCTCGCCGCACAGGATCCATGGGTGCAGATGGTGGGCCCGGGGTTCGGTTCGGAGTACTACGGCATCGGGCTCCCCCAGGGGCACGACGACATGGTGCGTTTCGTCAACGGCGTGCTCGCGCAGGCCGTGGCCGACGGTCGCTGGTATGCCATCTACAACCGATGGCTGAGCAACATCGGCCCCGGTTACGGTCCACCACAAGCGATTTATCGGGACTGAGCGACGATGACCGAACACGACGACCGCACCGACGCCGAGGTCGGCACGCAACGGGTGGACCCAGCCGACCTCGATATCGGTACGCAGCGAGCCGATCTCGGTGACCTCGACGTCGGTACGCAGCGAGCCGATCCGGCCGACCTCGATCCCGGCACCCAGCGGGCAGATCTCGCCGCGCTCGTCGACACGGGCATGACCTCGTCGGGTGGCCGCACGACCACCTCCCCGGTGACGGGCTCCACCGATCCCGTCGTGCGGTCGGGGCCGGTCATCCCCACCGAGGCGCTGGCCTCGGTGGGCCACACCCGGCGCCTGGTACCCAAACGCCGTCCGCAGGTCCATGATCGGCGGCTCGGTACCGGGCTGGTCGAACTGCCGAAGGTCGTCGACATCGAGCCCGCCGACGCCGTTCTGGACTTTCCGGTCATCCCCGAGGGCAAGCGCACCTGCTGGCGATGTGGGCGTCCGGTGGGTCGCAACGACGGCGAGGGCGCCGGAGATCTCGCCGGCACCTGCCCCCACTGTGGTGCCCGCTATTCGTTCGTACCCGGCCTGGCGCCGGGGACCGTGGTCGCCGGCCAGTACGAGATCGCCGGCGCCATCGCACACGGCGGGCTGGGATGGATCTATCTGGCGATCGACCGCAACGTGTCCGACCGTCCCGTCGTCCTCAAAGGCCTTCTCAATTCCTCGGATTCGGAGGCGCAACAGGTCGCGTTGGCCGAGCGGCAGTTCCTGGCGTCGGTGAATCATCCCGGCATCGTCAAGATCTACAACTTCGTCGAGCACGTCACCGCCGACGACGAGCGTTTCGGTTACATCGTGATGGAGTACATCGGTGGCCAGACCCTCAAGCAGATCACTTCCGCCGGAGCCGATTCCGGCGGTACGCATGCGGTGATGCCGATCGAGCAGGCGATGGCCTACATCCTCGAGGTGCTACCGGCGATCGGCTATCTGCATTCGGTGGGACTGGTGTACAACGACGTCAAACCGGAGAACGTGATGGTCTCCAGCGACGAGGTCAAGCTCATCGATCTGGGTGCGGTGTCGGCGATCAACGGATACGGGCACCTCTACGGCACACCGGGTTTCCAGGCTCCGGAGATCGTGCAAACCGGGCCGCAGGTGGTCACCGACATCTACAGCATCGGCCGCACGCTGGCGGTGCTCACCCTCGACATGCCGATGGAGAAGGGGCGATATCTCGACGGGCTGCCCGACCCGGAGACCACCCCGGTGCTCGCCGAGAATCCGTCGTATTATCTTCTGCTGCAACGTGCCACGGCCACCGACCCGGCAGAGCGATTCTCCTCGGCCGAGGAGATGACCACCCAGATGCTCAACGTGCTCCGCGAGACCGTCGCGGTACACACCGGGGTGCCGCGGCCCTCATTGTCGACTGTGTTCACCCCGCAGCGCTCCACCTTCGGCACCGATCTCATGTTGGCACCGGTGGACGGCTTCTTCGATCCCGATCTCGCGGCGTTCTACGACCCCGTCGACATCGCCCATGCCCTGCCCGTGCCGTTGGTCAATCCCACCGACCCGGCTGCGGGACTTCTCAACTCGGCAGCGTTGTCCGATCCCCGACAGACCCTTGATTCCATCAATGCGGCACGGGCCGAGGGATTCTCGTCGCTACTGGGTCGACGATCGAACAACGCGCACCCGTCGCTGGAGATCGATCTGGCCGAGGCCCGCGCACACCTCGAACTCGACGACGTCGACACCGCACTGTCGGTGCTGCAGAACGTGACCGCGCAGCACGGTGAGTCCTGGCGAGTGGACTGGTACATGGGGATCTGCGCCCTCATGAACGACGAACCCGAGCTCGCCCACGAACGATTCACCGAGGTGCTACAGGCGATGCCAGGTGAGGTGGCCCCGAAACTCGCCGCCGCGGGAACCGCCGAGATCATCGGTCGCTGGCTGACCGACGAGAAGCATCCGAGCGAGGAGGAGCCCGAGGAGTCCCCGGATGCGCGCATCGCCGAGATGTACGACGTGGCCGACCGGCTCTATCACGACCTGTGGTTGACCGACCACAGCATCGTCACCGCCGCTTTCGGTCTCGCACGCCTGGCTGTCGCCCGAGGCGATTTCGACGCCGCCATCGAACCGCTCGACGAGGTCCCGCCGACCAGTCGGCACTACAACACCGCTCGCGCCACCGCCGTCCTCGCCCTCGTCCACGGACGCGCCCCCGAACTCGTACAGAAGCGTCAACTCGTGGAGGCGGCACGACGACTGGAGGCGATGCCGGACTCCGAGCCACGGAAATCGCGTTTGCAACTGATCGTCCTCGGTACCGCGATGGGGTGGATCATGGAGCATCCCGACGAGTCGGGCGAACCCAGCACACTTCTCGGCGTTCCCTTCACCGAGCGCGGACTCCGTGCCGGTACCGAGCGCTCACTGCGCACCCTCGCCCGGCAGATGCGCAACAACCGCGACAACCGTTTCCTCCTCGTCGATCTCGCCAATTACGTTCGGCCCGATAGCCTTTTCTGATCTCGTCGCCCGAGAGGTCGACTCCTTCCCTCTCGATGGTCATGCACCCTCCTCCCCGCTGGTCGAGTAACCCGCCCCACCCGACCGTCGCGAACCCCACTTCCCCGATGGTCGAGGTGCGAGCCGCGTGCGGCGAGCCTCGAGACGGTGAGACAAC
>NZ_JARJDD010000037.1:0-35717 GCF_029269935.1 Gordonia sp. N1V | reverse complement strand
CGAAGTCACCGGCACACCACAACGGACGCCGGTGACCTCGCCATGCGTTGATGACAGGCACACGTCAGGCGGCCGGCGTCGGGTCGAACTCCTCGACGACGGGTTCGGTCCCGGCCCGCAGGGTGACGAACGACCATTCCGGCACCGCCGTCCAATGCGTGTCCCGGTACTCCAGTTCGAGCGGCTCGGACACCAGAATCCGGCCGTCGGCGGGCAGCTCGATATGCGCTCCCGGATCGGCCGCCGACAACCGCATGTGTCCCGTCGAGTGATACAGCGTGCGCGAGGACCGGTCGCTCGAGTACCTCAGCGCGTAGAGCGCGTCGCCGTCGGCGGCGCAGAAGGTACCGACAAAGGGTTCGACGACGCCGTGGTCGGCGCGCGCCCGCTCGATACGGGCC
Organism: Gordonia sp. N1V; assembly: GCF_029269935.1. Lineage (NCBI taxonomy): Bacteria > Bacillati > Actinomycetota > Actinomycetes > Mycobacteriales > Gordoniaceae > Gordonia > Gordonia sp. N1V. The sequence continues at coordinate 35,316 of NZ_JARJDD010000037.1, read as the reverse complement.
ACCATCCGCGCGAACGCGCCCTTTGGGTCGCTCGCCAGTCCGTAGGTCAGGGCGAGGAAGAAGCACACCTCGGTGTCGGCGTTGCCCTCCACGAACGGGTACAGCTCGGGATCGATGTCGAAGGTCAGGTCCCGCTTGAGATCCGAGAACCGCGGAATCTCCCCGTTGTGCTGAAACAGCCAGCGCCCGTGCACGAACGGATGGCAGTTCACACGTTCGGTGGTGCCGCCGAGCGCCGCGCGCACATGCGCGAGGAACATCGGTGACCGGATCTGCTCGGCGAGTCGCTGCAGGTTGTGGTCGCTCCAGGCGGGCCGGGTGTCGCGGTACTGGCCGGGAAAATCGCGATCGCCGTACCACCCGAATCCGAAGCCGTCGCCGTTGGTCGGCCAGTCGTGATGCCGAATCATCGTCGTCATCGGCGAGCCCGGGAGATAGAGCTGACGCGCCTCGAAGCTCTGGTCGACCAGCGAGTGCGACGGCCTGGTCAGCAGGTCCTCGAGATGAATCGGGGAACCGGTGTAGGCCAGCCAGCGACACATGGACCGACCGTAGCAATCACCCGCACCGCGCAATGCCCAACCGCAGCGGCTCGGCACCGGCAGACCTCGGCGAATCGATAGGGTGACCCCATGATCCGAGCCATCCGCCTGCACAACGACGAGGACGGACGTTCACACGTCCGGCACGGACACATCGATCTGGTGGAGAACGCGGTGCGCTCGGCGTCGGCAGCCACGACGACCTCGGCGTTCCAGGAAACCGAGAGTGGCGGGTCTCTCGATTGGCACACCGCGCCGCGGCGGCAGTACGTGATCACCCTCGCCGGTGTTCTGGACTTCGTGACCCGCGACGGGGAGCAGTTCCGGCTCGAGCCGGGGATGGTGCTGGTGGCCGAGGACACCGTCGGCACCGGACATCGGTGGCATCTCGTGGGCCACGACCCGTGGCGCCGCCTCTACGTGGGGCTCGCCGAGGGCGCCGACAGCGGGTTTGTCCCCGACGCCTGAAGGTTCTGGCGAGCTAGCTCTCGTCAAGCGAGACTCAGCTGATGTTCTGCGCGAGTCCCACCAGGATGTTCTCGGGCCCGCGGATGTAACAGAGGCGATAGACGTTCTCGTACTGCACCACTTCGGGGCCGACGAGACGCGCGCCTTTCGCGACGGCTCGGGCGAGGGTGTGGTCGAGGTCGTCGACCTCGAACATGACTCGCAGATATCCGAGCGCGTTCACCGGCGCGTTGCGATGGTCGTCGATCACCTCGGGTGCGAGGAACCGTGAGAGTTCGAGCCGACCGTGTCCGTCGGGCGTGCGCATCATCGCGACCTCGACGCGCTGATCGGCCAGCCCGGTCACCCGACCGGCCCACTCCCCCTCGGCCATCGCGCGACCCTCGAGCTCGAGCCCGAGTTCGACGAAGAAGTCGATTACCGCCGAGAGATCCTCGACGACGATGCCGACGTTGTTCATCCGGATCGTCATGCGTGGCGCCCTCGTTTGGGAATTCTGTTGGGCCCGTTCATTGCTGAACCTCCGGATCGGCGAACACGGGAGTGCGGCGACTCATCCCCGCCGCGACCGCCTCCAACTGATTCGGCGAACCCATCAGACCGACCTGCAGTTCGCTCTCCAACAGCAGCGCCGATGCCGGATCGGAGCTCGTCCAGGTGTCGTCGTAGAGACGCTTGGCGGCTTGAACGGCATGCGGGGATTTGCCGGCGATCTCGTGAGCCAGCGCCAATGCCTCGGCGAGCGGGTCGTCGGCGACGCGGGTGACGAGGCCGAGCGCATCGGCTTCGGTTCCGTTCAGGATGCGTCCGGTGAACGTCAACTCCTTGGCGACGTCGATGCCGACGAGCCGCGGCAAGGTCTGGGTGATACCCATGTCGGGCACCAGACCCCACTTGACCTCCATGATCGACAGTCGGGCATCCGGTGCCGCATACCGAATGTCGGCACCGAGCGCGATCTGCATGCCGCCGCCGAAGCAGTTGCCGTGCACAGCGGCGATCACCGGCGCGGCGATGCGCGACCAGTCGTAGGACACGCGCTGGGCCAGATTGGCGGCGCGGCCGTCCTCGCGTGCCATGAGATCCATCGGACCGCTGCCCTCGCGGTCACCCAGACTCGTGATGTCGAGGCCCGAACAAAAACTCTTGCCGTCGCCGTGGAGTACGACGGCGCGCACGGTGCGATCGGCGGCCAGCTTCTCGGTGACGTCCACGAGCGCCTCGAACATCGCAGCATCGAGAGCGTTGTGCTTCTCGGCGCGATCCAGCGTCACCGTCGCGACGCCGTCAGCGTCGACGTCGAGGCGGATTCTGTGCTCGCTCATACTGATACCGATCTCCCGGGGGTCGGACGTCACGACTGCACGCTGTTGTCCAGGGTGCGCTGCCGACGTTACAGGTGGGTGCGGTGGCACGGTAGACGTTGCGCGTGCAGGATGTCGCGCCGTCTCGCACGAACAGAGGGGGTGTAGCGGCTGGGGAAGTCACGGTGCGCCTCCGTGGATCTCTTTCAAACACAGCAGGCGCACACCGGCCGGAGGCCGGAAGGGATGTCACGGTGCCCCCGGCAGGATTCGAACCTGCGGCCTTCTGCTCCGGAGGCAGACGCTCTATCCCCTGAGCTACGGGGGCTCAACGGGCGGCACTCAGAGTAGCGCACTCCGGTCCGGCAACCCAATCCGGCAGGTCACGACACGCCCACCACGCCGTCCATGCGCACTGAGGACCCGTTGGTCCCCCGCACCACGTGCAGTTGCGCCGGAATCCGCGCGCGCATCTCGTCGACGTGGCTGACGACGCCGACCACCCGTCCGCCCGAACGCAACTCGTCGAGGACGCCCATGACGAGGTCGAGCGCCTCGGGGTCCAGGGAACCGAAGCCCTCGTCGATGAAGATGGTGTCGAGGACGCGGCCACCGGATTCCGCGGACACGACATCGGCCAGTCCGAGGGCCAGGGCCAGCGAGGCGAAGAAGGTCTCTCCACCGGACAGCGTGGTGGCCGCACGAACGGCGCCGGTGTACTCGTCGTGCACCTCGATGCCCAGACCACCGCGGCGACCGCGCGGACCGGCCGCATCGGAGTGGACGAATTCGTAACGGCCCGAGGACATCTGATGCAGCCGAACCGACGCCGCCACCAAGACCTCCTCGAGACGCGAGGCCAGCACATAGGAGTGCAGCGACATCTTGCGCGCGTTCTGGCCGCGCCCGGCGACCAGATCGGCCAGACCCTGCACGCGAGCGTGCCGCTCCCGGGCCGGTGCCAGCACGTCGAGCGCCGACCAGAACTCGGCGACGAGCTCCTCGAGTCGCGTCACCGTTCGGGCGGCCAGGGCGTGCTCACGCGCCGCCGCCTCCTGCCGCCGTTGGGCCTGCGCCAGCGCCTCCGACAAAACGCCGGTGTCGACCGGCTCGGTCGACAGCGCCGCAGCGACATCGGCGTCTGCCATCGTTTCCTGGGCGCCGGCGCGCAGCTCCGCCGCCCGAGAGATCATCGTCTCCCAGGCATCGAGCTGCGCGGGCGTCGCCGCCGCGTCGCGCAGCGCCCCCACATCACTGAATCCGGCTTCGGACAACCGCAATTCGAGTCGACCGGCGAGGTCGTCACGGTGTCGGACCGCGCGGTGCAGGTCGGCTCGCGCATCGCGCAGGGCCCGAGCCCGACGACACAGCTCGGCCAGCTCGGCACGTCGCTCATCGACACCGATCCGCCCGCCGGTGGCCTGTGCGACCTCGTCATCGAGATCGTCGATCTCGCGACGCAGCGTCGAGCGGCGTTCCGCGCGCGCGGACGTCGACGCCGCGAGACGGCCGAGTTCGGTGCGCCAGGTCTCGATCTCGGCATCGATGGCGTTGACGGCGCGTTCGAGGGTCGGGATCGACGCCACCCGGGTCCGGGCGTCGGCGAGCTCACGGTCGAGTGCCTGTCGACGCGATCGCACCACATCCGCGGACTCCTCACCGATCTCCTCCTCGAGGTGCACACGGCGTGCCTCGAGCGTGGCCAGCGCCGTCTCGGCTCGCCTCCGGCGCTCGGCCGCACGATCTTCGGCGGCCGCCGCCGCGGCTTCCGCGGTCTTCGCGACGTCGGTCTGCTCGCCGGCGTCGGCGGGCGCCGGGTGCTCGGTTGATCCGCACACCATGCACGGCTCTCCCGGGGTGAGCGTCGAGGCGAGCTCGGCGGCCATGCCGGCGATCCGACGCTCCCGCAGATCGAGGTGGTGTTCGCGCGCGACGGTGTGTGATTCACGTGCGGCGAGCACCTCCGTCCGAGCCTGCGTGAGCTCGGCGTCCAGCGCTTGCCGCGCGACGAACGCTGCGACCAGCTCCTCGCATCGTTCGCGGTCGGCGGCGAGCCGTTGCACGTCGGATCTCGCCTCGGATGCGGCCGTCAACGCGGTCACCGCAACCTGACGGCGGTCCGGCGCGGCCTCCAGCATGCCGGTCAGCTCGGCGGTACGGGCTTGTGCGGCAGCCACTTCGGCGTCGAGCCGACGAAGGTCGGTCAGCAGCGTGGGACGCTGTTCGACGCGTCGCGCGAGCGGCTCCCACCGCGCCGACTCCCCGGTCCACCGTTCGATCGCCGCATCGAGATCAGCGTCGGAGCCCGCGAGCGCTGCTCCCTCGGGTAGGTCGGCGAATCCCGCTGCGGCAGAGTCGTATGCGCGGGTCGCGGCGGCCGCAGCCGACGCTGCGGCGTCGTGGTCGTCGGCGAGCGGAATGATCGGTGCCGCGGCGCGAGCTGCCCGCGCCGCGACGCGTGCCTGCTCGAGATCGGCAGCTCCGGCATCGAGCTGAGTCAATCGCGCCTGCGCCTCGAGGCCTCGACGCCGTAACTCCGCCAGCCGATTTCCGTTCGCGAGTGTTGTCTGCGCACCGTCGAGTTCGGCCTGCGCCGCGGCGAGTCGCCGGTGGGCGGACTCGACGGTCTCCCGGGCGTTGGCCAGACACCCTTGCGCCCAGTCGATCTCCGCCTCCGCCGGTGGTTCGCAGTCGAGCACTGCTGCCATCTGACCGGCGATGCGTTCGACCGCCGCCGCCTTCTCACCGAGAGCTGATTCGGCCTGCCGGGCACGGTCCTTGAGCCACTCCTCGACCCCACCGAACCGCTCGGTGTCGAACAGCCGCTCCAGCAACGCTTCTCGATCCTCGGAGCTCGCGCGCAGGAATCGCGCGAAGTCGCCCTGCGGGAGGAGCACGACCTGGAAGAACTGATCGGCACTCATCCCGAGCAGTCGCGTGATCGACTCACCGATCTCCGGTAGCCGGGTCAATGCCGGGCCCGAGTCGTCGAGCCAGGTCATCGTGGCCTTTGCCTGGACCTTGGTGGTGCCGGTTCCGCGCTTCTTGGGTCGATGGTATTCCGGTGCGCGCACGATGCGCATCCGTCGGCCACCGATGGTGGCCTCGAGCTCCACTTCCGGAACCTGCTGTGCATCAGCATGATCGGAGTGCAGTCGGCGTCCCTCCTGCCGCGAACCGGGCACCCTGCCGAACAGCGCGAAGGCCACGGCGTCGAGCACCGAGGTCTTTCCGGCTCCGGTCTGCCCGTGCAGCAGGAACAGGCCGTCGGCACCGAGGGCGTCGAAATCGATCTTGGTGTCCGCGGCGAACGGCCCGAACGCCGTCATCCGTAAACGATGCAGTCTCATCGGCGGCGCCTCACGCCGACTTCGGTTCGGTGTCGAGGGCGAACAGCGCCCACTGCCCTTGATCGGCCTCGATGGCCTCGATGTCAGCAGCACCGACCTCGGCAGCACCGGCCTCGACCACTTCGGGTTCGCCGACGACCTCACGCAGCGCACGCTCGATCAGGTCCCGCTCGGCCACGGACGGCTCGTCACGGACGTCACCGACGAAGGCAGCGATGATCTCTGCGTCGGTGCGTCCGCGTATGCGCGACCGGTAATCGAGACGACCGAGGGCCTCCGGTCGCTCCCAGTGCACGTGCACCGCGTAGGGGAATCGCTCGCGCAGTCGGCGCATCGCGTCGAGCGGCCGGATGGTGTCGGTGAGCGTCGCCTCGATGTAGTGCTCATGCGCGTCGGCGTACTTCTCGTCACCGAGGAGCTCATCGAGAGTGCCTCGCAGGGAGGACAACCCACGCAGGGCGGGCAGCTCGTGCAGGCGAACGTCGGTCACGCCGTCGGCATCGAGATCGACGAGCCACACGCCCTTGCGATGACTGTTCTCACCAAAGGAGTACGGCATCGGCGAGCCGCTGTAGCGCACCGCCGGGGTGATCTCCTGCGGTGAGTGCAGGTGACCGAGCGCAACGTAATCGATCCCTGAGAACGTATCGGCGGCAACCGTTTCCACCCCACCGACGCTGATGGACCGCTCCGATCCGGTACTGACGGCCCCGCTGACGAACGCGTGGGCGGCGACGACGGTACGCGCGCCGCGTGCGGTGGCGTCGGCGCGCACCCGGTCCATTGCCGCGCCCAGGACGCCCTGATGACCGCACGGGGCATCGATGTCGAAAGCCTTTCGGACGGCGTCGGGTTCGAGGTAGGGAATCCCGTAGAACGCCACCGGGCCGAACTCGTCGTCGAGCAGGACCGGTGTGTCGATGGCAGCCACACTCGTGCGCAGGTGCAGTCCGCCCGCGGCCGCGAATGCCGATGCGGCACCGAGTCGGGTCGGTGAATCGTGGTTGCCGGAGGTGACGACGATCTGCGCCCCGGCGGCGGCGATGTCACCCAGGCCGGCGTCGTAGACGGACACCGCATCCACCGAGGGAACCGAACGGTCGTACACATCGCCCGCCACCACGACGACGTCGACCGACTCGGCGGCGACGATCGCAGCGATGTCGGCGAGCATCCGACGTTGATCGGAGAGGAGCTCGACACCGTGGAACGTCCGGCCGAGGTGCCAGTCCGAGGTGTGCAGAATCCGCATGTCCAACACCGTACGATCGGCCACCGACAGATCGGGGGAGGCGCCGCGGGGACATCCCGCAGCACCTCCCCCGACCTGGGACGGACTCGACGAACCGGGCTACGCCGCGCCGGCTCCCTCGACCTCGCCCTTGGAGACCGCGGCCGCCCCGGTGAACGGCGACGCCTGGTGCTTGGGCCGCGTCAGGAACAACGTGGCGAGAACACCGATCAGCAGCACCCCGGCCGGCAGGTACAGCGACTGGCCCATGGCGGTGGCGAACGGCTCACGCACGAACGCGGGCAGCTGACTGACCGCACTGCTCTGCTCGGTGGTGTTCACCCCGGGCAGTTCGGCGGCCAGTCGGGTCTGCATGATGGCGCCGACGGCCGCCGAGCCGATCACCGAACCGATCATCCGGGTGGTGTTGTAGACCCCCGCTCCCGCGCCGGCCTGTTGCCATGGCAGGTTGCGTGTCGCCGTCGCCGCCAGCGGCGCCCAGATGCCCGCCGAGGCAATGCCCATCAGACACATCGGAATGATCAACTGCCACACCGGTGTCGACGGGCGGGCGATCACGCCGACCCAGCCGACGGCGATCGCCTGCAGCAGCAACGCGGTGGCGATGATCGCGCTGGGATGGACCTTGTCGAGGACCCGACCGACGATCGGCGCGAGGATGCCGGTGAGCACCGCCATCGGCACCATCATCACCGCCGAGCGGGTCGGCGACATCCCGCCGACGAGCTGCAGGAAGAACATCACGGGGATCATCAGGCCGGAGATCGCGAAACCCATCGACGCGATACCGATGTTGGAGAGGGTGAAGTTGCGGTCCTTGAACAGCGAGAGCGGCACGAGTGGTTCGGTGCGGATGCGCGACTGCCAGTAGATGAAGACGGCCATCACCGCGATGCCGCCGATGATCAGCGCCCAGATCCAGGCCGCCCAGTCGTACTTCTCGCCGTCCTGGATGCCGAAGACGAGCGCCGACAGACCGACCGCCGACAGCACCACGCCGATCCAGTCGAAGGAATGGTCGTGGGTGTCGACCGAGGGCACCAGGGTGGCGGCGAGGATCAGCCCGACGATGCCGACCGGCAGGTTCACGAAGAAGATCCACTCCCAACCGAATTGGTCGGTGAGGATCCCACCGAGCAGCGGGCCGACCAGGGTGGCGACACCGGCGACGGTGCCCCACACGCCCATGGCCGCGCCGCGCTTCTCGGGCGGGAAGATCCGGGTGATGAGCGCCATGGTCTGCGGGGTGATCAGCGCGGCACCGATGCCCTGGAGGGCGCGTGCGGCGATCAGTTCACCGATCGAACCGGCGAAACCGCACCACACACTCGCGGCGGTGAAGACGACCAGCCCGACCTGGTAGACGAGTTTGGGGCCGTATTTGTCACCGAGCCGTCCGGTGATCAGCAGCGGTACGGCGTAGGTGAGCAGGTAGGCGCTGGTGACCCACACGATGCCGTTGACGTCGGTGCGCAGGGCGACCTGGATCTCGGGTTGGGCGACGGCGACGATCGTCATGTCTACGAGGATCATGAAGAACCCGACGCACAGCGCCATCAGGGACAGCCAGGGGCGGTTGGTCACCGCCGCCGGGGAGGTGGACGTACTCATTGCGGGGTCACTTTCTGTGGAGACTCTAGGGAGGAGAACATGTGCTGCATGGCGGCATAGGGCGAATCCGGGTCGTCGAGCCATTCGATCTCTCCGGACTCCAGACGGCCGAGAAGACCGGCGAGCCACTCGATCTGGGTCCGCAGGGTGACGATCCGACAGCCGGCGTCGAGGAAGAACATCTCCGGGATGCCCTTGCCCGACGCCCACTCGGCGGCGTCGACGAACTGCGCGAGATCGGCGCGCATCGCCTCGATGCGGGCCGAGAGCAACTCGATCACCCGCGGCCGGGGAAGGGCATGGGCTTCCGACAGCGCGAGGTAGAGCTCGGGATACTCGGGTGAGTGCTGGGCGAGGATGCGCTCGAGATTGACCACGAGCGCCTCCTGTCCGGCCTCGGTGATCGCATAGACGGTGCGTTCGGGCCGGTTGCCCTCGCGTCGGACGTCGTGGACCTCGATCAGTCCGTTCCCGAGAAGCCGGTCGACCGTGTGGTAGAGCGTGCCCGGCCGAAACTTCACCAGCCGATCCTCACGTCGCTCGAGCGTGATCTGCACCATCTCGTACGGGTGCAACGGTTGTTCGGCGAGCAGCCCGAGCACCAGCACCGCCAACGGAGCCAACACATGCTCACCCCCACCGCGACCGGCACCCACGACGCCCACCTTTCGACCCACACCAAATATTCCACGTGGAATATACACCCTGGAGTGTTCGGTGCCAATGTCGTGAGCGCTGATTAGTGTGGTCGTCATGGGCACCGACACCACCCCCGCAGCAGCGGGCTCATCCGGCTCGTCAACGTCCGACACGCAGGGTTCGTACGTCACCGGCGGCCAGGAGTTCGTCCGCGACACCAAATACATCGAGACCCGCATCACCCGGGACGGCCGGGACGGCTATCCCGTCGAAGCCGGCCGCTACCGGCTCGTCGCCGCCCGCGCGTGCCCGTGGGCGAACCGCACGCTGATCGTGCGCCGGCTCCTCGGACTCGAGGACGCCATCTCCCTCGGCCTGTGCGGACCCACCCACGACGCCGACTCGTGGACCTTCGACCTCGACCCCGGCGGTGTCGATCCGGTGCTCGGCATCCCCCGCCTCAAGGACGCCTACGACAAGCGTTTCCCCGGCTACCCCAAGGGCATCACCGTGCCCGCGATCGTGGACATCCCGACCGGCGAGGTCGTCACCAACGACTTCCCGCAGATCACCATCGACTTCGAACTCGAGTGGACCGATCACCACCGCGACGGCGCACCGCAGCTCTACCCCGAGCATCTGCGCGACGAGATCGACGCCGTCAACAAAGGGGTGTACACCGAGGTCAACAACGGCGTCTACCGATGCGGTTTCGCCGGTAGTCAGGACTCCTACGACAAGGCCTACGCACGGCTGTTCACCAAGCTCGACGAGCTCTCCGAACGACTCGCGACACAGCGATACCTGGTGGGCGACACCATCACCGAAGCCGACGTGCGACTGTTCACCACCTTGGCGCGGTTCGACGCCGTCTATCACGGCCACTTCAAGTGCAATCGCACCAAACTCGCCGAGATGCCCGTGCTGTGGGCCTATGCCCGCGACCTCTTCCAGACCCCGGGCTTCGGCGACACCACCGATTTCACCCAGATCAAGCAGCACTACTACATCGTCCACCGCGACATCAATCCCACCGGGATCGTTCCGCAGGGCCCCGACCTGCGCAATTGGCTGACCCCGCACCACCGCGAGGAGCTCGGCGGCGCCCCGTTCGGCGACGGCACCCCGCCACCACCCCCGCGTCCCGCCGAGGTCGTCCCCGCCGAGCACTGGGTGCCGACGTCATGAGCGAGAAGACGACTCCCGCGTCCGGGCGGTCGGTGGAGTTCACCGGCAACATGCTCGACAAGGCGCAGCGGCTGCAGGCACCCGCTGTCGCCAAGTATGTTCGGGCGCTTCGGGAGAAGCATCCCGACGACTCCCCCGCCCAGATCATCACCCGCCTGGAGAAGCGCTATCTCACCGCGGTCACCGGGTCCGGGTCGGCGGTCGGCGCGACCGCCGCGGTCCCCGGCGTCGGCACGTTCACCGCACTGGGCGCGATGACCGGTGAGACAGCGCTGTTCCTCGAGGCGTCGGCGCTGCTGGCACTCGCGATCGCCGAGGTGCACGGCATCGGGGTGCATGAGAGCGAACGTCGTAAGACGCTGGTCCTGACCGTCGCCCTCGGCGAGGAGGGCCTGAGCATCCTCGGCCGTGTCGTCGGAACGCAGGGTGGCGCCCTACGCCGACTCGGGCGCGCCTCGGCCCCGAGTGGCGCCTTCGCGAAACTCAACAAGAACCTGATGAACCGGATCGCCAAGAAGTACGCACTCAAACGCGCTCCGTTGGTGATCGGCCGCCTCCTCCCCGCGGGTATCGGGGCGGTCATCGGCGGAGCGGGTAACCGGGTGCTGGGCAGGCGGGTGATCGCCAATGCGCGCGAGGCCTTCGGTCCCCCACCACAGCACTGGACGCTCGACGGCACCGTTGTCTCCGACCCCTGGTTGCCCCGCGGCAACCCGTGACCGCCTCGACCCGCTGGACCCAGGTCGATCCACCCGCCACCGGGCCGGTCGTTCCGGAAGCCGGCTCACCCGACGACGGTGGACGCGGCTGGGTGCGCCGTCTGACCGCCGAATGCCTGCAGTACCGCCGGCTCGTGATGGTGACGTTGACGGTCACCCTGGTGGCGGTTGGCGTCGACCTGGTCGCGCCATTGCTCGCGCGCGCGGCCCTCGACCGCGCCACCGGCATCCCCGGTTCGTGGACCATCCCGACGATCGTGGTCGCGATGATCGGCCTCGCGATCGTGCGGTATTTCTGCCAGTTCGGTCGCCGGCTGACCGCGGGTCAGCTGTCGATTTCGGTGCAGAATGCGTTGCGGCTCAAGCTCTTACGTACCTTACTTCATCTCGACGGCGCCACCCAGACCGACATCCGTACCGGCCAGGTCGTTTCGCGGTCGATCTCGGATCTGCAGATCGTGCAGGGACTGCTGGCGATGGTGCCGCTCTCCGCCGGCGCCGCGGTCCAGGTGGTGATCGCGCTGGGCATCATGCTCTATCTCTCGCCACTGCTCACCGTGATCTCGCTGGCGATCCTGCCGATGGTGGCCGTGGTCGTGCTCACCACCCGCCGCCGATTGTTCGCGGCCACCTGGTCGGCGCAGCAGGCCGCCGCCGATGTGGCACAACACGTCGAGGAGACGGTCACCGGCGTCCGCGTCGTCAAGGGGTTCGGGCAGGAGACGCGCGCCGTCGATGAACTCGTCGGACTCGGACGCGATCTCTTCGCCAAGCGGCTGCGTGCGGGCAAGATCAACTCATACTTCACCCCGACCATGTCGGCGATCCCGCAACTCGGCCTGGTCGCGGTCATCGGTGTCGGTGGCTACCTCACCCTCAACGGGTCGATCACCGCGGGCACCTTCCTCGCGTTCGCGACCTACGTCACGACCATGACCACCCTCGCGCGACTGCTGACCAACGTGGTGGTCAGCGGTCAACTCGCCCGCGCCGCGGTGGAGCGGGTCTACGACGTCGTCGACGCACCCACCGACCCCGACGACGCGAACACCGCCGGTCTGCCCGATGGCCCGCTGGGACTGGAGTTGTCCGGTGTGGTGTTCGGCCACGACGACGGCACCGTCCTCGACGGTATCGATCTGCAGATCGCGCCGGGCGAATGCGTCGCCGTCGTCGGTCCGCCCGGATCGGGCAAGTCGACCCTCGCCGATCTCGTCAGCCGCCACCGACGCCCCGACCGCGGCACCATCGCGCTGCTGTCCGGACCGGATTCCTCGACGCGTCATCCGCTCTCCGAACTCTCTGCGGATGCCCTGCACTCGGCGGTGGGCGTCGTCTTCGACGAGCCATTCCTGTACTCGGACACCATTGCCACCAACATCACCCTCGGCGATCGTCCCGAGCAGTCCCCCACTCCCGGCTCCGGGCCGGTGGCGCCGCGCCTGCTCGCCGCCGCCCGGGACGCCGACGCCCTCGACTTCATCACCGCACTGCCCGACGGATTCGACACCGTCGTCGGCGAGCGCGGCCTCACCCTGTCCGGCGGGCAACGCCAGCGGGTGGCCCTGGCACGTGCGCTCTACGCCGACCCCCGCTTGCTCGTCCTCGACGATGCGACCTCGGCGGTCGACGCCTCCACCGAGTCACGCATCCTGCACCGTCTGCGTGACCGCTCCACCGACCGGCCCACCATGCTGGTGCTCGCGCACCGGCGGTCGACCCTCATGCTCGCCGATCGTGTCGCCGTCCTCGACGAGGGCCGTATCGTCGACGTGGGCACCGTCGCCGAGCTCGAAGAGCGCAGCCCGCGTTTCCGTGCGCTGATGTCGCCGGTCCAGTCGATCGCCGACGACGCCGCCGCAACGTTCACCCCGGCGCCGCCGCAACACACCGAGGACCTGTGGCCCGCCGATGCGCCTGCGCCGGAAGAGGATTCGACCACCCGCGCCGGGAGCGCCGCGCCGGCCGGTGGAACCGGGGGCCGCGGCGGTCGGGGCGCGGGGATCGCCGGCGCATTGGGTGCCATGCCCGCCACCCCGGCCCTGCTCGCCTCCGTCGCACGATTGCGGCCCGCCGACGAGGATCCGCGGGTCGACGTCGACGCGATGCGGGTGGAGAATCCGCATTTCTCGCTGTGGCAGATCCTGGCGCCGGTGCGCTGGCTGCTGGCCCTGGCCATCGTGGCGATCGGCGTGGACACCCTCACCGGGCTGGTCTTCCCGTCGTTGGCACGCACCGTCATCGACGCGGCCACCCACACCGACGAACGCACCCTGCTCATCGCGACCGGGATCGGCGTGGGCACCGTCGTGCTCGGCTGGTTCGCCGCCGCGGGCATGACGCTGTACTCGACCCGCGCGGGTGAACGAGTGCTGTTCGGCTTGCGTGTGCGCAGCTACGCGCACCTGCAGCGACTCGGCCTCGACTACTACGAGCGCGAGTTGTCCGGGCGCATCATGACGCGGATGACCACCGACGTCGACGCCCTCTCGACGTTTTTGCAGACCGGCCTGTCGACCGCGATCGTGGCGGTGCTGACGCTGGTCGGGGTCACCGTGGCGATGCTGTTCACCGACCTCGAACTCGGCGCGCTGATCCTGCCGGTGCTGCCGGTCCTGATCGTGGCGACCGTGGTCTTCCGTCGGATCGCCTCACGCGCCTACACGCGCTCCCGAGAACTGGTCAGTGCGGTCAACGCCGACTTCCAGGAGAACATCGCCGGCATCAAGACCACCCAGGCCTACCGCAACACCGCCCCGGCCACCCGCCGCTTCACCGGGCTGACGTTGGACTGGGTACGCGCGCGAATGACCTCGCAGCGGGCGATCTCGGTCTACTTCCCGTTCATCACGTTGTGCAGCGATCTGGCGACCGCGGCGACGATCGCGGTCGGCGCGCACCAGATCACGACGGGCGCGTTGTCGGCGGGCACCCTGGTCGCCTTCATCCTCTACTTGTCGCTGTTGTTCGGTCCTGTACAACAACTTTCACAGGTTTTCGACGGTTATCAGCAGGCGGTCGTCGGTCTGCGGCGCATCGCCGACCTCTTGCGTACCGAGACGACCGTCGCCGAACGCAGCGATGCCATCGATCCCGGGGGTGCACGGTTCACCGGTGACGCGCGCCTCGACGACGTCGCGTTCCGGTATTCGGGGGCGAGCGTCGACGCGCTCGGCGGCATCGACCTGCACATCCCCGCCGGCACCTCCCTGGCATTGGTGGGCCGTACCGGCGCCGGCAAGTCCACGATCGTGAAACTGCTCGCCCGGTTCTACGACCCCACCGACGGTGTCGTGCGGGTGGACGGCACCGACATCCGCCGGTTCACGCTGCGCGGCTATCGCCGCCACATCGGCATCGTGCCGCAGGAACCGCACCTGTTCACCGGCACCGTCGCCGACAACATCGCCTACGGGCGGCCCGACGCCGACCACGAACAGATCGCCGCCGCCGCCGCCGCGGTCGGTGCCACGACGATGATCGCCGGTCTGCCGGGCGGCATGCGGCACCCGATCGGCGAGCGCGGGGCCGGACTGTCGTCCGGGCAGCGCCAGCTCATCGCGCTCGCGCGAGCCGAGCTCGTCGAACCCGACCTACTCCTGCTCGACGAGGCGACGGCCACCCTCGACCAGGCGACCGAGGCGATGGTGCTCGCCGCCGGCGACGCGGTGACCCGCAGCCGGACGTCGGTGATCGTCGCGCATCGCCTCGCGACCGCGGCGCGCGCCGATGTGATCGCGGTGGTCGACGGCGGCCGGATCGTGGAGATGGGAACACACGACGATCTGCTCACGTTGGGCGGTAGGTACCGCGCGTTTTGGGATGCCGGTGTCGACCCGGACGCCGACGGTATCGAACCTGCCGACGAACTCATCCGCTGAGTTCACCGGCGCCCGGCGGCGACCCGACGACGTGCGCCCTCGGTGAGGTGGGACTCACGACGTCCACAGCGTGGTGGGCGCGTACCATCGGCAGGTGGTTCACGACGATCTTCACAAGAGACTTTCGTCGTGACGTGGCGACCCGACACCTTCAGGGAATTGAGGCGAGAAACCGCTGTGAGCAGTTCGACATCCGAAACCGACTTCGGACAGAACGAATGGCTGGTCGAGGAAATGTACCAGCAGTACCAGAAGGATCCGAACTCGGTGGACCCGAGTTGGCACGACCTTCTGAAGAACTACACACCGAACGGTGGCGACACCGGCGCGAGCGGGTCGTCGAACGGGACGGGTGCCCGCGCCGCATCCGCGAACGGCGCCGCCGGCAACGGCTCGGCGTCCGCCCCGGCCCAGCCCAGCCCCACCAAGCCCAGCCCGACCAAGCCCAGCACTGCCAAGCCCAGCCCAGCCACGTCGACCGACTCCCAGCCCTCCCCGCAGCGCAAGCAGGGCGTGACCCTCGATCAGGGTCCCGAGCCGCGTGCGACGAGCACCCGCAAGACCCCCGCCCGCGAGGCGTCGGCGACCAAGGCCGCCTCCGGCCGCAGCGTCGCCAGCCGCGACGGGTCGTCGCAGTCGCAGAAGGATCGCCCCGCCAAGGAGCCGGTGGCCAAGCCCGCGGCGGCGGCGCCCGCGGCCACCGAGGACGAGACCAAGGTGTTGCGCGGACCGGCCGCCGCCATCGCCAAGAACATGGCGGCGTCGCTGCAGATCCCCACGGCCACCAGTGTTCGCGCCGTTCCGGCGAAGCTGATGATCGACAACCGCATCGTCATCAACAACCATCTCGCCCGCACCCGTGGCGGCAAGATCAGCTTCACCCACATCCTCGGCTACGCGATCGTGCAGGCGATCAAGTCGTTCCCGAACATGAATCGGCATTTCGCCGAGGTCGACGGCAAGCCGAACGTCGTCACCCCGGCCCACACCAACCTCGGCCTGGCCATCGACCTCGTCGGCAAGGATGGCAACCGCACGCTGGTGGTCGCCGCCATCAAGAAGTGCGAGACGATGGGGTTCGCCGAGTTCTACACCGGCTACCAGGACATCGTGCGGCGCGCCCGCGACGGCAAGCTCGGCGCGGAAGACTTTGCGGGCGTGACGGTTTCGCTCACCAACCCCGGCACCATCGGCACCGTG
This sequence comes from Gordonia sp. N1V, assembly GCF_029269935.1. Taxonomy (NCBI): domain Bacteria; kingdom Bacillati; phylum Actinomycetota; class Actinomycetes; order Mycobacteriales; family Gordoniaceae; genus Gordonia; species Gordonia sp. N1V. The sequence continues at coordinate 19,162 of NZ_JARJDD010000037.1, read as the reverse complement.
CACTCGGTGCCGCGGCTGATGAAGGGGCAGGGCGCGATCATCGGCGCCGGCGCGATGGAGTATCCGGCGGAGTTCCAGGGCGCCAGTGACGAACAGATCGCCGAGCTCGGCGTCGGCAAGCTGATGACGCTGACGTCCACCTACGATCACCGCATCATCCAGGGCGCGGAGTCCGGCGATTTCCTGCGCCGCATCCACGAGTTGCTCCTCGACGACGCGTTCTACGACGAGATCTTCACCGCCTTCCACATCCCCTACGAGCCGATCCGGTGGCGTCGGGACATCCCTGCGGGTGCGGTCGACAAGAACACCCGTGTGCTCGAGCTGATCGCGGCATACCGCAATCGCGGCCATCTGATGGCCGACATCGACCCGTTGATGATGGACAGCGATGCGCGGACCAGCCATCCCGACCTCGACATCCTCACCTACGGCCTGACGCTGTGGGACCTCGACCGCACGTTCAACGTCGGCGGCTTCCACGGGCAGCATAAGATGAAGTTGCGCGATGTGCTGTCGATCCTGCGTGACGCCTACTGCCGCCACGTCGGTGTCGAGTACACCCACATCCTCGAACCCGATCAGCAGCGCTGGCTGCAGGAGCGGGTCGAGATCAAGCACGTCAAGCCCCCGGTGGCCGAGCAGAAGTACATCCTGTCCAAGCTCAACGCGGCCGAGGCCTTCGAGACGTTCCTGCAGACCAAGTACGTCGGGCAGAAACGCTTCTCGCTCGAGGGCGCGGAGTCGGTGATCCCGATGATGGACGCGGTGATCGACCAGAGCGCCGAGCACGGTCTCGGTGAGGTCGTCATCGGCATGCCGCACCGTGGTCGCCTCAATGTGCTGGCCAACATCGTCGGCAAGCCGTACTCGAAGATCTTCACCGAGTTCGAGGGCAATCTGAATCCGTCGCAGGCCCACGGTTCGGGCGATGTGAAGTATCACCTCGGTGCCGAGGGCAAGTACTACCAGATGTTCGGCGACAACGAGATCAACGTCTCGCTGACGGCCAACCCCAGTCATCTCGAGGCGGTCGACCCGGTACTCGAGGGTCTCGTGCGCGCCAAGCAGGATCAGCTCGACGAGGACCAGCAGTTCTCGATCCTGCCGCTGATGCTGCACGGCGACGCCGCATTCGCCGGCCAGGGCGTCGTGCCCGAGACGCTGAACCTGGCGATGCTGCCCGGCTACCGCACCGGTGGCACCGTGCACATCGTGGTCAACAATCAGGTGGGCTTCACCACCGCGCCCGAGCACTCACGGTCCTCGGAGTACTGCACCGACGTCGCGAAGATGATCGGTGCGCCGATCTTCCACGTCAACGGCGACGACCCGGAGGCCTGCGTGTGGGCCGCCAAGCTGGCCGTGGACTACCGCGAGACCTACCACAAGGACGTGGTGATCGACCTCGTCTGCTTCCGCCGTCGCGGCCACAATGAGGGCGACGACCCGTCGATGACCCAGCCAGCGATGTACGACGTGATCGACACCAAGCGCGGGGTCCGCAAGTCCTACACCGAGGCCCTCATCGGTCGTGGTGACATCTCCACCAAGGAGGCCGAGGACGCCCTGCGCGACTACCAGGGTCAGCTGGAGCGGGTGTTCAACGAGGTCAAGGAGCTCGAGAAGTTCCGTCCCGAACCGTCGGAGTCGGTCGAGGCCGATCAGCCGCTGCCGCAGAAGTTGGTGACCGCCGTCGACAAGTCGGTGCTCGCCGAGATCGGTGACGCGTTCTTCAACGTGCCCGAGGGCTTCGATCCGCATCCGCGTGTCAAGCCGGTGCTCAAGCGTCGTCATGAGATGTCCACCGAGGGTGGCATCGACTGGGCGTTCGCGGAGTTGCTCGCCTTCGGATCGCTGGTCATCGAGGGCCGTACGGTGCGCCTGTCCGGCCAGGACTCGCGTCGCGGCACCTTCACCCAGCGCCACTCGGTGCTGATCGACCGGGAGAACGGGTCGGAGTACACCCCGCTGAACCATCTGACACCGCGCGACGGTGAGTCCCTCGGCCGCTTCATGGTCTACGACTCGCCGTTGTCGGAGTTCGCGGTCGTCGGTTTCGAGTACGGCTACTCGGTGGGCAACCCGGACGCACTGGTCCTGTGGGAGGCGCAGTTCGGCGACTTCGTCAACGGCGCGCAGTCGATCATCGACGAATTCATCAGCTCCGGCGAGGCCAAGTGGGGCCAGCGCTCCGACGTGGTGCTGCTACTCCCCCACGGCCATGAGGGCCAGGGCCCCGACCACACCTCCGGTCGCATCGAGCGTTTCCTGCAGCTGTGCGCCGAGGGATCGATGACCGTGGCGCTACCGTCGACGCCGGCGAGCTACTTCCACCTGCTGCGTCGTCACGTCCTCGACGGCATCAGCCGCCCGCTGATCGTCTTCACCCCGAAGTCGATGCTGCGCAACAAGGCTGCGGTGTCGCCGGTCGAGGACTTCACCGAGGACAAGTTCCGCTCGGTGATCGACGACCCGCACTTCGCCGCCAAGGGTTCCGACGCCGACCGCGACAAGGTCAAGCGCGTGCTGCTGGTCAGCGGCAAGCTGTATTACGAGCTCGCCGCGCGCCGTGAGAAGGACGAGCGGGACGACATCGCCATCGTGCGCGTCGAGCAGCTCTACCCGGTGCCGCATCGCCGGCTGCGCGACACCCTCGAGCGCTACCCGAACGCCGAGGACTTCGCATGGGTGCAGGAGGAGCCGGCCAACCAGGGCCCGTGGCCGTTCCTGGGTCTGTGGTTGCCCGAGTTGCTGCCGGACCTGCTCAAGGGTCTGCGCCGGCTGTCGCGGCGTCCGATGTCGGCGCCGTCGTCGGGGTCGAGCAAGGTTCATGCCGTCGAGCAGGCCGAGATCATCGACGGGGCTTTCGCCTGACGTTCTTCGAACCGCGAGAGGCCGTATCCGGGAATTTCCCGGGTACGGCCTCTTTGTCATCGCTGCCGTCTTTGTCATCGCTGCCGTCTTTGTCACTGCCGTCGGGTTGCGGGCCTCGACCAGACCGGAGAGGGCCGTTGAAATCGAACAAACAGTACGAATCGTCTACCCTTGGTAGACTTGTATCGTAAGAAGAAACAGGCGGGTGACACTGGCGCAACACTGCGCGAGTTTCCTATTGGTTGACAGAGCACCCCGCCAGTGGATTCCTCGACGGCATGGCTCTGCCAGGATCGCAGCTCTCCTCTCCGAAGGACTCCACCCCATGTCTCTCTCTTCCGATCACCCGGACGCGGCGCCGTCCGTGACAGCCGCCCTGACCGCCGACCACCACTCCACCGAAACCGCCGTCGCAGTCGTCGACGAGCGCCGACTACTCAAGACCATGCATTGGTACGACGGCTTCGTGATGACGCTGTCCAACCCCGGTTTCATCATTGCCGGGATCGGCTACACGACCGGCCAGATCGGCGCCCTCGGTGCGCTCGCCTTCTGGCTCGGGTCGATGATCATCGCCGTGTTGCAGAACAAGATCTACACCGAACCGGCAACGATGTTCCCCGAGCACTCCGGCGGTATCGCGATGTACGCCTTCGAAGGATGGCGGTCACGGTTCAGCCTCGCCGGCCCCATGTCGGCCATCGGTTACTGGGCCGGATGGTCGTCGGTCCTGGCGATCTTCGGGCTCACCACCGGCAGTCTCGTTCAGGCCCAATGGTTTCCAAGCCAGACCTGGAGTGTCACCCACATCGTCCACCTCGATCTGCCCCGACTGATCGCGGTGGGCCTGATCATCGCGTTGTGGATCATCAATTCGCTGGGCGTCAAACCGATGAAGCTGATGGGCTACCTCACCGGCACACTCCTGTTCGTTCCGCTGATCCTGTTCATGATCGTCCCGTTCTTCCTGTCCGACTTCTCGTTCTCACACCTCTCCTGGGGGCTGCTCGGCGCTGCGGGCAGTCCTTGGGGTGCAGTACAACTCGGACTCGTCTGGCTCTACCTCAACGCGTGGTCGGCCTACGGGATCGAGGTGTGTGCGACATTCGCCCCGGAATACCACGACACCGAACGCGACACCCACAAGGCGCTGATCCGCTCGGCCATGTTCTGCCTCGGCGTCTATGCGCTCCTGCCCGTGGCACTCGGCGGCGTGGTGAGCCAGCAAGCGATGGCCGATGCACCCATGGGCTTCTACGCCGATCTCCTCCATCGCGAAATCGGTGGTGCCGCATCGAATGTCGTCATCATCTTCATGATCGGCAGCTTCCTGCTCGGGATGAACGCGGCGAGCGCCGGCGGCGCCCGCACCCTTTACGGCATGGCTCGCAGTGGCATGACGATCACGTGGTTCGACCACGTCAACAAACACAATGTGCCCAATCGCGGAATGTATGTCGACGTCGTCCTCAACATCTGCGCCGTGCTGCTGCTCCCGACAACGGTTGCGGTGCTCGCGGCGAGCAACATGGGCTACGTACTCTGCCACGTCTTCGCGCTGTCGGCGGTCCTGCTGCTACGCAGGGACCGCCCCGACCTGCCCCGCCCCATGCGGCTGTCAACCCCCTGGCTGTGGGTGGCCGCCGCACTGGCCCTCTTCAACTGCCTGCTGCTCGCGGTCGGCGCAACCTCGTTCTCGATGACCGGATACGGCGGAATCCGGGAGTTCATCGTCGGCCTGGCACTGTTGGTGCTCGGCTGCGCCCTCTACATCTACCGCCGTGTGGTGCAGGAACGCGCCCGGTTCACCGTGCGGGACCAGACGATGGACATCCCGGTCGTCACACAGGCCGCAGTTGCAGGCGCGACGGTGTCGAGGACCACAGGGGAAACGGCATGACCGCGACCGTCGGGCTGACCGTACGATGCTCCTGCGGAACCAGTACCGCACAGTTGATGAGCTCCGCATCGCCACGATGGTCCTGTCCCGACTGCGCCACGGGTTGGCACGCCGACGGAGTACAGGCGGTTATCAACGGCGCCAACGAGTTACGCAGAATCCGGTTGTCGATCATGCTCGCGGCGGCAGCACTGCTCGTGGTCGCGGCGACGCTGATCGCGATCAACCCGCACTGGGGCCTGTGCGTCCCCGTCCTCGCCGGCGGGCTGGCACTTCTCGCCAGACCCACCTACCGGCGGCGGTTGACCAACGCACGCCGGCTGCTGGGTACGGCGATCACCCTCTCGCGCGAGTCGGCCCCCTCCTGACCTGTGCCGCGCAACGATCTCATCCGTCGGCACTCACAGCGAGCGCGGGAAGGGAGGTGGTGATCAGGGTGAGGAGCTCAGCCCGGGAAATCGGTGCGTCGGCGAGCCAATTGATCGTCACCTCCTCGACGAAGGCAATCCACCCGGCGACCGCCAACCGCACCGACGCGGTGCTCTCGATGCCGAGCCCGCCCGCGCGCTCGAGAATCCGCTCGACCATGACCGTCCGAGTCTGGTCGGTGACGGCTCGCATCGCCGGGTCGGCGCTGGCCGATCCGCGGATCAACGCCATGTACGCGGTTCGGTTCTCGGTGACGTAGTCGACGAACGCCGACATCGACGCTCCCAGGATCAGCAGCGGATCCCCCAGGGAGTCATCGGGTGCTGTGCAATCGAGCATCTCCTGCGCCTGGGCGCGCGCGATCGCCACATGAAAGTCCTGTTTGGACTCGAAATAATGGAACAGCAGGGCGCGCGACACCCCGGCCACCTCGGCGATGGCGTCGATGGACACCTGCTCCAGCGGTCGGTTGCCGACCATCTCGAGACCGAGTGCGATCAACTGGTCACGTCGCGCCGACGGACTCATGCGGGTACGACGGCCGGAAGTACCGGAACCCGAGGTACCCGGACTCGAGATGCTGGTCTTCGACGTGCTCACGGGGTACATCGTAGCTTATTGATTCTTGTTCAATAGCTATTGACGTTCGTTCAATAGCTCACTAAGCTCAGTCACCATGACAACGCATGATGTAGAGATCGCCATCGTCGGAGCCGGGTTCTCCGGCCTCGGCGCGGCCATCAAGCTCGCGCAGCGCGGCATCGACGATTACGTCATCCTCGACCGCGGCAGCGACTTCGGCGGCACCTGGCGCGACAACACCTACCCCGGCGCCGCCTGCGACGTGGCGTCGAACCTGTACTCGTACTCGTTCGCACCGAATCCCGAGTGGTCGCGCTCCTACTCCCATCAGCCGGAGATCCACCGCTACATCAACGCCGTCGCCGACGAGCACGGCGTACGCGCGAAGGCACGATTCGGCACCGAGGTCACCGAAGCCCGCTGGGATGAGGACACCGCCCACTGGATCGTCTCGACGGTCACCGACGGCGCCGAGAACACCTATCGCGCACGTCATCTCGTCGGTGCGGTCGGCCCGCTGTGCGAGCCGAACCTTCCCGACATCGACGGCATCGACTCGTTCGGCGGCACCATCATGCACTCGGCCCGCTGGGACGACTCGGTGGACTTCGCCGGCAAGCGCGTCGCGGTGATCGGCACCGGCGCCTCGGCGATCCAGATCGTTCCCGAATTGGCCAAGGTCGCCGGACATCTCGACGTCTATCAGCGCACCGCGCCGTGGATCGTTCCGCGCACCGAGCGTCCCTACACCCCGGTCGAGCGCTGGGCCTTCACGCACATTCCGGCCGTTCAAACCGCCTCACGGGCCGGCATCTACACCTTCAACGAGTTCATCGCCTTCGGCATGACGTATTCGCCGAAGGCACTCAAGCCGGTCGAAATGCTGGCCCGCGCCAACATCTTCCGCGGAATCCGCGACCCGCAACTGCGCAAGGCCGTCACCCCCGACTTCCAGATCGGCTGCAAGCGCATTCTGCGATCCAACACCTGGTACCCCGCCCTCGATCGCGCGAACGTCGATCTGGTCACCGATCCGATCACGCGGGTCACCGAGACCGGCATCGTCACCGCCGACGGCGCGGCCCACGACATCGACATCCTGGTGGTGGCGACCGGCTTCCACGTCACCGACTCCCCGGTCTTCTCCAACATCGTCGGCGTCGGTGGACGCAGCCTGGCGAATGTATGGGACGAGATCGGGATGCAGGGGTACAAGGGCTCATTCGTCCACGGTTTCCCGAACATGATGCTGATGATCGGTCCGTCGACCGGTCTGGGCCACACCTCGATGGTGTACATGATCGAGTCCCAGCTGAACTATCTGGTCGACTACATCGCCACCGTGCGCGCCCGCGGGGCGACGCGCGTGGAGGTGACCGAGGCCGCACAGCGCCGCTACAACGCCGGCATCGCCCACAAACTCCGCAACAGCGTCTGGGTCAACGGCGGATGCGCCTCCTGGTACAAGGACGTCCACGGCAACATCACCACGCTGTGGCCGGGGTTCACCTTCGACTTCCGGCGCGAGACAAGAAAGTTCGACGTGGCCGCCTACGACATCAGCCATGCCGCGAGCACCGTGCCCGCGCAACTCACCTCCGCTCCCACCGCCGGCGTCGGCGGCTGAACAACTCCCACCACACGAAAGAAGGTATTCATGAAGGACTTTCGCGACAAGGTCGTCGTCGTCACCGGCGCGGGCTCGGGTATGGGCCGCGACCTCGCGGTCAAGCTCTCCCGTCTCGGCGCGAAACTGGCCATCTCCGATGTGAATCCGGACGGGCTCGCGGTCACCGAGCGACTGATCACCGAGGCCGGCGGCGAGGTGCACTCGCAGATCCTCAACGTCGCCGAGCGCGAGGCGGTCCTTGACTACGCCGAGACCGTCGTCGCCCACTACGGCCGGGTCAACGTCATCTTCAACAACGCCGGGATCGCCCACCACGGCGAGATCGAACGCACCGAGTTCAAGGACATCGAGCGCGTCGTCGACGTCGACTTCTGGGGAGTGGTCAACGGCACCAAGGCTTTCCTGCCGCACATCATCGCCTCCGGTGACGGCCACATCGTCAACACCTCATCGCTGTTCGGCCTCCTCTCCGAGCCCGGTCAGGCCGCGTACAACGCCGCGAAGTTCGCCGTCCGGGGATTCACCGAGGCGCTGAACCAGGAGATGATCGTCGCCAAGCACCCGGTCAAGGTGTCGTGTGTGCACCCGGGCGGCATCAAGACCGCGATCGCCCGCAACGCGACCGTCTCCGGCGATCGCGACGCCACCGCGACGGCCAACTTCTTCGATCGTTACCTCGCCCGCATGACCTCCGAGGACGCCGCCGACGTCATCATCAACGGCGTCCGCAAGAACAAGACGCGCATCCTGGTCGGCGCCGACGCCAAGTTCCTCGACCTGTGGGTACGAGTGGTCGCCTCGAAGTACCAGTGGGTCATGGCCAAGGGCACCGCACTGGCACTGACCCGGGCCAAGTAGACACCCTCAGATCCGGTGCTCGTCAGATCTGGTGCTCGTTGAGCCAATCGGCCGCCAGATCCGCCGGGTGCGCGCCGGCGCGGACCTTGCCGGCGAGTGTGGCGAGGTCGGCGGTGGTGATCTCGCCGGCCACCCGATTGACGGCCTTCACCTGATCGCGGGTCAGCGCCGCGGTCCGATACACGGGCACGAGTGTCTCGGGTTGCGGTCCGATGCCCCGGCCCGCCGAGCCGGCCGGGGCGGGTAACGCCTCGACGCGGCCGGCCGGCCCGGAGGCCGAGTCGCCACCGATCTGCAGTGGCGTGAGCAATCCGAGCGCGGTGCCCGTAGCCGTCCGCTCGAGCACGGTGTGCACGTCGGCGACCCGTTGCACCGGACCCGCCCGGCATCCGGCGTCGGTAAAGGCGCGCAGGGTCGCCGGATCGGGCTCACCGGTGGTGACCACCGGGAGGTCGGCGGGCAGCCGCCCGCACCCCGACAGGTCGCTCACCCCGGCCGTTGCGGCCAGCGACGTCGCGACGAACAATTGCGGGGTGGCACTCACCGGCGTCGCATCGCCGACCGAGACCCCCTGCGGCAGAGAATGATTCAGGTCGACGTAGAGAGCGTCGGAGTTGGGGTCACCGGCGGCGGCGCCCTCGGCGGCGGGCTGCGTGGACGGCGCCGGGGAGACGGGCGAGTCCGCCGCCTGCGCCAGCGACGGCGCGAGTTCGGCCAGCAACCGACCGGTGAATGCCGGGAAGAGATCGACCTCACCGCGCTGCATCGCGTCGAGTTGTGCAGTGTCGCCGCCGATCCTCGGCTCGACCGAGACGTGCGCACCCGCAGTGCGCAACGCGCCCGCATAGATCTGTGCCATCACGAGCGACTCCGGGGTCCCGGAGGCACCCATCACCAATGGCCTGCTCTCGTCCGGGCCCGCTTCGTCTCCGCCGCTGCCGCATCCGGCGAGCGCGGCGACCAGCACCAGGACGGCTGCCAGGATCGCCGGGGCCGCGCCGCGGCGCACTCGATGTCGCACGGCACTCACCGTAGCGTGCCGCTCACCCGCCGGCGGCGATGAACCCGGCCACCGAGTCGGCGATGAGCTGCACGGCGATGGCCGCCAGCAACAGACCGGCGATCTTGGCCAACAGGGTGATGCCGCCGACACCGAGGATGCGGATCAGCACCGTCGAGTATCGCAACACGATCGCGACGACGATGTGCACGCTGACGATGGCGGCCGCGATCGCGAGGTAGCCGCCCGCGTCACCGGAGACCCCGCTGACCCCGACGATGACCGCAGCGATCGCGCCTGGTCCGGCGAGCAGCGGTGTGCCCAGCGGCACCAGCGCGACGTTGACGTCCTCGGAGGCCTGCGGCGACCCGGCGCTGCCCAGCCCGGTCAGCAGCTGCAGCGCCACCAGCAGCAGGAGCAGTCCGCCGGCGCCCTGCAGGGCGGGGATACCGATGTGCAGGTAGTTCAGGATCGCCTTGCCGCCGATGGCGAAGACACTGATCACCAGCAAACTCACCAGCGGGGCCTGCCAGGCGGCGCGGCGCCGGTACTCCGGGGTCCGGTGACCGACCAGCGACAGGAACAGGGGGATCTGCCCGGGCGGATCCATGATGACCAGCAGGGTGATCAGGGTCGTCGTATAGACCGTGACGTCGAAGGACACGCGCTGATCTTACGGGCGGCGCGTAGCATCCCAGGCGTGCCATCGATGCCCCATCTTCGCCCCGGCCTCGGATTCACCACCGGCCGCCGCGAGCGACGGCCGCTACCGAGGATCCCGGTGCCCATCGCGCGCGCGATCGTCGATTGCGCGGTCTACGTCGACGGGCATCGGCAGCCCGGACGGATCGGCTACTCCGAGGCCCTCGAACAGGTGCGCAGCACGGGTGAGGGTTTCGTCTGGCTCGGTCTGCATTCACCCGACGACGAGCAGATGACCGGCGTGGCGGAGGTCTTCGGACTGCACGAGCTCGTCGTCGAGGACGCGGTACACGCCCACCAGCGCCCCAAACTCGAGATCTACGACAACACCCAGTTCCTGGTGCTGCGCACGGTGAAGTACGTCGAACACGAATCGATCGAGCAGGCCAGTGAGGTCGTCGAGACCGGCGAGATCATGATCTTCACCGGCCCCGACTTCGTCATCACCGTGCGCCACGGCGATCACACCCACCTGTCGGGATTACGCCGACGCATGGAGGCCCGTCCCGAACGCCTCGCCCTGGGTCCGACCGCGGTCATGCACGCCATCGCCGACCTCGTCGTCGACAGCTACCTCGCGGTCAGCGAGAGGATGGAAACCGACCTCCTCGCCATCGAGAGTTCGGTGTTCGGCAACAAGAAGCGCTGGCTCGACATCGAGCCGGTGTATCTGCTCAAACGCGAGGTCCTCGAACTTCGCCGCGCGGTGACCCCGCTGACCAATCCGCTGTCGCGGCTGACCTCGAATAATCCCTTGGTGCCCAAGGAGATCCGACGCTATCTGCGCGACGTCGCCGATCACCTCACCACCGTCGTCGACCGCGTCGTGGAGTACGACGAGGTCTTGTCCTCACTTCTCGACGCCGCCGCGGCGAAGGTCGGCATCCAGCAGAACAGCGACATGCGCAAGATCTCCGCGTGGGTGGCGATCGGCGCCATCCCGACGATGGTCGCGGGCCTCTACGGCATGAACTTCGACATCCTGCCGGGAATGCACGATGCGCAGGGCTTCGGTCTGGTCTGCCTGTTCCTGGTGGCGGTCTGCGGCGCGCTGTGGGGGGCGTTGCGGCGCAATCACTGGCTGTGAGCTGTTGTACGGCAACCGATTTCAGAACATGGAGTTCGGGTTAGCCGCAGACGACGGAACATCCTGGATGACGTCCCAGTGCTCGACGATCTTGCCGTCGGCCACGCGGAAGATGTCGACCACCGCCTGTCCGCGATCGCCGGGACCGTTCACCGAGTGGACGTGCAGATAGACGAGGTCTCCGTCGGTCGCGCTCCGCACGATCGTGCTGCGCGACTGCGGGTGCTGCGCGAACGACCCGGCGAAGAAGTCGACGAACGGCTTCTTGCCGTCGGGCACCTGCGGGTTGTGTTGCTTGTAGGTCTCGGCGACCACCGAGGCCGCCGAGACGTCGTGGCGGTTGAAGAAGTTGTCGTAGAACTCGACGACCAGTGCGCGATTCGCCTCTTCGGCACCGAGGTCTCGTCCCCCATCGTTGCGAGTGTCCGCGTCGCCCGAACCCGCGCATGCCGTCAGCACCACCAGCCCGGACAACACGGCCAGCACCGCGCCCGCAACGCGTCGACGAACTGTCCACGCCATCGCCATCCTCGTCCTCGTCATCATCACCTTCCAAGCCGTGTACCGCATCCAATCGGCGCGGGATCGTGTGGCAACGGGTCGCGATCGACCCATGGACGAGCGTAAGAACGACGGCTTTCGATATCCCGGTAGTAGAGTGTCGCGTATTGGTAGAAAACAGACACCCGAGATCCGTGAGATCCGGTACCGGCGGCTTTCCCGCCCCGTCGACTCGCTGGAGATCACGACGATCGAGGCACTCCGACAGGGTGCACGCGAGTCCGAATTCACCGGGCCACAACGGATCGGCTTCGAACTCATCGTGTGGATCGAGCGTGGGAGCATCACTCACGAAGTCGATTTCGCGCGGTATGAATTGGGTCCCGATGACGTCCTGTGGGTACATACGGGTCAAGTTCAGCGATGGGGTGACATCACGGCCGTGGACGGGATCGTGTGCATGATGCCCGCCACCGCACTCGACACCGCGCTCTCCGAACGGATGGATCGGATCGGCGGATGGACACGGTCGTTCTGGCCCGCCGACGACGGTTCGGGCGCTGCACAGGACTTCGCGATGCTGCTGTCCAACTATCGGCGCTACCGGGATCTTGCCGGCCACGACGCCGAGGCCTACGACGCCGCGATGGTCCTGCTGACCTCGGGTGTACTGATGATGCTGGCGTCACGTGATCTCGGCGACACGAAGTCCGAATGGGGCGGGCACGAACTGCTGTGGCGGTTCCGGGCCGAGGTGGATCGTCACCATGCGCGGCGCCGATCCACTCGGTGGTACGCACGTCGTCTCGGCTATTCGGAGCGAACACTGCATCGAGTGGTGCTCGCTCATCTCGGCGTGACTCCGCGCCAGGTGATCGAGGATCGAATGGTGTTGGAGGCCAAACGAATGTTGGTACACGACTCCGGTTCGATCTCGACCGTGGCACGCTCACTCGGCTTCGACGACCAGTCGAACTTCAGCAAGGTCTTCAAACGATCGACCGGACTGACCCCCGGCGAGTTCCGTACGTCGAGTCGCTGAACCACTCGCCCATCACATGGTGGCCGGCGACCGCGCCGGGTCGGCGAGGTCGATGCGGGCCTCGGCCCACGCCTCACGCAGCGCCTCGACACCCTTGAGGCGCAGCCATGCTGCTTCGTTCGCGGTGATCGGGATCGCCCGCAAGAAGCGCACCGGGTCCATCGGGGCAGGCAACGCCAGCGTTCCGAGATCATCGTCGGCGATCACCACCGCGGTGAAGGGCGCACCGTCCCAGAGTGGTTCACCGAGATCGAGGAGCGCATCGGCGGCCAGCACCAGCCCCTCGACGGCCGGCGCCGCGGCCAGCGCCGCCAGCCGTCGGTGCAGACCGGGTAGCGCAGCACCGGCGTGCATACGCACAACCAGTTCGGCCCGCGGCCCGCGCACCGGGTCCGGGTTCAGGTCGGACGGGTCGGTCATCGGATGCCGCGCACAACCGATCGTCACGTAGACGACCTCGGAGCCGACGACGGAGCGAGCCACGTCGATCGGCTCCACGCCGAGAAAGGTCACCGACGCACGCTGCGGCGCCCCGCCGAGCGAGTCGACGAGGAATCGGTTGATGGCATCGCTGGTGGAGTCCACGACTCCCCACGGTAATCGCAGCGGCGCCGTCAGGGCCGTGGGAGTCGACGGTGCAGCGGATTGGCGCTCACCGGCGTCCGTCTGCGTGCTTCGGTGGGGATGGACGAGACCACTGCGGGCGTCTCGGCGCTCGAGCGCGTCGCGTCCTGCAGCCGCATGGCGGTACTCGCGCCGGCACCGAACGCAGGTGCCCGCACCCTCCGCGTCGCCGCATCCCCGCAGTCGGGACAGGCGATCGCCTCGGGGACCGCAGCCATCGGATAGTGTCGTTCGACTATCGCGCACCGCCGGTCACACCGGAACACATAGGTCGGCATGTGCGCCACCCTAGCCCGATCGGCGTCATCCCGCCTCGGATTGAGCTGCGAACTCAGACAACGTCATACGCTCGTAACGCGCATTGGCTGCGAAACCAATACGAACGTAGTTGAATAGTTCCACCCGGAAACAACCACGTCGCACGGAGGTTCTGTCGATGCCCGAGCTCCTCTTTCCCCTCGATTCCGCGAAGCCCTTCACCGAGCAGCGTCACATCGGGCACAACCGTTGGCATCCCGACATCCCGCCCGCGGTGACCGTCAAGCCCGGGGACACCTTTCGCGCGCATTGCCGGGAATGGTTCGACGGCGCGATCCACAACGACGACTCCGCCGACGACATCCTCAACGCCCCACTCAACAACGTCCACACATTGTCGGGCCCGTTCGCGATCGAGGGCGCCGAGCCGGGTGACCTGCTGATCGTCGACATCCTCGACGTCGGGCCCATCCCGCAGGAGGATTCAGGACCGCTGGCAGGTCAGGGCTGGGGGTACACCGGCATCTTCGCAAAGCTCAACGGCGGCGGCTTCCTCACCGAACAGTTCCCCGACGCCTACAAGGCGATCTGGGACTTCGCCGGCCAGTCGGCGACGAGTCGCCATGTGCCGCATGTGAAGTACACGGGCATCGTTCATCCGGGGCTGATGGGCACGGCTCCGTCGGCGGAGTTGCTCGGCCGGTGGAATGCGCGCGAGGCCGCGCTCATCGCCACCGATCCGAACCGCGTGCCCCCGCTGGCACTTCCGCCGGAGCCCGACGGCGCAATCCTCGGATCGCTGACCGGCGACGAGTTCACACGGGTCGCGGGCGAAGGAGCGCGCACCGCTCCCCCTCGCGAGAACGGCGGTAACCAGGACATCAAGAACCTCACCAAGGGCACCCGCGTCTTCTACCCGGTCTTCGTGCCCGGCGCCAACCTGTCCTTCGGCGATCTGCACTTCTCCCAGGGCGACGGCGAGATCACCTTCTGCGGTGCCATCGAGATGGGTGGCTTCATGGATCTCCACGTCGACCTCATCAAGGGCGGGATGGAGACCTACGGCGTCAGCGAGAACGCGATCTTCATGCCCGGCAACACCGATCCGCAGTATTCGCAGTGGATTGCCTTCTCGGGCACGTCGGTCACCCTCGACGGTGAACAGCGGTATCTCGACTCGGACCTGTCCTACCAGCGTGCATGTCTGCACGCCATCAACTATCTGACCAAGTTCGGGTACAGCCCCGAGCAGGCTTACCTGCTGCTGGGCTCGGCACCGATCGAGGGACGCCTCTCGGGAGTGGTGGACATACCGAATTCGTGTGCGACGGTGTACATCCCGACCGCGATCTTCGACTTCCCGGTGGCCCCGTCGACATCGGGGCCGGTGCAGATCGACCCGGGGATGGGCGCGCCGCATTCGGCGTTCTAGGCGCGTCCGCTCAGTCCAGTCGGTGGATCGGACGTGAATATCGACGGTGCCGATCGACGGTAGACCGGAACCCGCACCGGCACAAGCGGTCTCGAGCTCCTCGCTGCCTTGGTCACACCTCGACCGGCGGACATAGGAACTCCGACCGGACCCGACTCCGCTCAGCCGGTCAGATCCATCGCCCCAAGGGCGCCAAGAGCACTCGCCAGTCGGGCCCCCGGCCCGTCGGCGTCATCGATCACCCCGGCAACTGCGGACGAGCGCGCGATGCGCGCCTTGGACCGCGAATGGAGCATCGCGCCCCGTCGGGTGGCGAAGACCACCACTCTGCGTCGGTCGGTCTCGTCGGGCCGCCGGTGCACGAGGTTGTCGTCGATCATCCCGTCGATCAGCCGGGTCAGACTCGGGCCGGGCACCAAGGTGACCGCAGCCAGTTCCGACATCGACCTGCCCACCCCGCCCTCCAGAGCCGCCAGAACGTGCCACTGCGCCGTCGTGAGGCCGTCGAGTTCTGCACTGACCGCGGAGTCGAGTTGGGCCGCAGCAGCATTCAGCAGACGCGACAGCTCCTCGACGGCAGCGGCACGCGCGTTCGGGGCAGTGGACATGATGGGTCATCGTATCGTGATCGACTCCGGTGCGACAGCGCAGCCGGCGTTGCGCAACCGTCGATTCGTGGGACACTGTGCAGGTCAGCACGTATCCACCCCGGGAGTCGGTTGTGGCCTCACCAGTGGTTCTCAGAGGCGACGACGCCACCCTCGACGTCGCTCTCGCAGTGCCGCTGAGCGGTCCGGCCGGCATGTTCGGTCCCTCGTGCGAGGCGAGTGCCGAACTGGCCGTCGCCGATGTCAACGCGGCCGGTGGCATCCTCGACCGCCCGGTTCGGGTGCATCTCGTCGATGCGGGCGCGCCCTTGGACCGGTTGTCGGGCACCGTCGACCGTCTCGTCACCACCGGACGCGTGGAGAGTGTGATCGGGTGGCACCTGTCCAACGCGCGCAACGTGATCACCCCGCACACGGCCGGGCGGGTGCCATACGTGTACACGACGTTCTACGAGGGTGGCGAGGACGCCGACGGCGTGTACATGGTGGGTGAGACCCCCGATCAGCAGTTGTTCCCGGCCATCCGATGGCTGCGCGAGAACCGAGGAATCCGACGCTGGTGCGTGATCGGCAACGACTACGTGTGGCCTCGCGCGACCTCTGCACGTACCCGCGACTTCCTCCATGGCGCGCACATGGACTTCCTCGGCGATCACTTCGTCCCGCTGCGCGGCCGGGATTTCGGGTCTGCATTGCAGATGATTGCCGACACCCGCCCCGACGGGGTGCTCGTCCTCATGGTCGGCGCCGACGCCGCCGCATTCCACCGTGCGTTCGCCGCGGCGGGTCTCGACGAACAGCACATCCGGCTGTCGATGATGATCGGTGAGGACGTGCTGTGCGGCTGCGGCGCCGAGGCCACCCACGACCTCTACACGGCGTGCGGATACTTCGAAAGTGTGGTCACCCCCGAAGGTCTCGAGTTCGGGTCCCGGTACGAGCGCCGATTCGGCCGCGCGGCACCGGCATTGAACAACATCGGCGAATCCTGTTACGAGGGGCTGATGCTGCTCGCGGCGCTCGCCCGGGCCGGGGGCTCGCTCGACACCGCCACGATCGGCCGGACGACGCGCGGCGTGACCTACCGCGGACCGCGGGGCGAGGTCGAGCTCTGTGGCCGGCACACCCGTCAGCCGGTGTACCTCGCGCAAGCCGACCACCTCGCGTTCGACGTGATCACCGAACTGACCGCCTGACGCATCGACTCCTCGCCCGATCCGGACGTTCCACACCGGGGCGACGGTCGATTACGGTGTGCATGTGGTGAACATCCTGGCGGTCGCCGACGAGGTGGTGGAGTCACTCACCTTCGGGGTGGGCATCGAGACCAAACCCGACCTCATCCTGGGCGCGGGCGATCTTCCCTACAAGTATCTCGACGTGCTGTCGAGCCTGTGCGATGCGCCATGTGTATTCGTTCCGGGCAACCATGACGGTGATCTGCGCGGCTACCGGTCCTCGCGTGCCGGCTGGACCCGCGCGGGATTGCCGACCAGCTATCCCGGGCCCGAGTGCGCGGTCAACGCCGACGGTCGGACGGTGACGGCGGCCGGCGTCCGGATCAGCGGCCTCGGGGGCAGTATCCGCTACAACTCCGGTCCCAATCAGTACACCGAGGCGCAGCAACGGTTGCGGTCGTGGTTGTTGCGCGCCCGAGGCGGTGTGCGTGCCACCCGCCCGCACATCCTGCTCACCCATTCGCCGGCACGCGGCGTGGGCGACGCCGAGGACCGGCCGCACCGCGGGTTCTCGTGTTTCCACCCACTGGTCGACCGACTCCGACCGAAGATCATGGTGCACGGGCACATCCATCCCTACGGTGCACATCCGCGTGACCTGATCATCGGGACCGATACCGTGTCGATGAACGTCGTCGGCTACTGCCAGTTCGATTTCGACACCGAAACCGGAGATTTCAGGATCGTGAGGCGCAGATATGGCTCGTGACACCGGATTCCCGGACGCCGACGCCGAGAACGACTTCCAGCGGATGCGCCGGCAAGCCGAACTCGCCCGGCTGACACAGTGGTTCACCCGACAACCCGCCGACGTCAATGCGATCCTCCCCTTCGACGAGGTCGTCGCCGCATTGGGCCGCACCGGCGAGACCTACCTGGGACTGCAGACGGTCGAGGTGGCCTCGATCGTCGGAAGTGTGGACCGCACCAAGGATTTCGACCGCTACTTCCGCCCGACCTCGGCCCGGATTCGCAGCCGGTGGCAGCGACTCGCGGCCGCGCAGCGGCGCGGTGAATCGATGCCCCCGGTGCGGCTGTACCGGATCGGTGGGATGCATTTCGTCATCGACGGACACCACCGCATCTCGATTGCCATCGCCCGTCACCTCGACACCATCGAGGCCTACGTCACCGAGATCCACACCCGCATCTCCCCCGAGGGCATCAACGTGCCCGGAGACCTCCTCCTCAAGGACCACCGCCGCCTGTTCCTGTCGCGGGTGCCGCTGTCGGGTGCACAGGCCGACACCATCCGGTTCGCCGACCCCTTCGACTACGCCGAACTCGCAGAGGCGGTGGAGGCGTGGGGATTCCGTCTCAGCCAAGAGGTGGGCGAATTCCTCGGCCGTACCGAGGTGGCACGGCGGTGGTTCGGTGAGGAATTCGTGCCGGTCATCCGTATGGCCCGACGCGCCGATGTCCGGTCCGACCTCGACAGCGACGCCGAACTCTACCTGTGGCTCGCGTGCGAGCGCTATCGCCTGGTGCGCAAGCACATCTGGGACGACGAGATCATCGACGAACTCCGCGAACAGCCGCGGCGCCGGCGCCGGTGATCATCCGCCGCCGACCTCAGCGCTCACCCCTTCGACAGGGCCGGCCCGCCTGCAACCGAATTCGCCGGTGCACCACGCAGGCTGGTGCCGGTTTGTTGGTCGAAGACGGTGATTTTGGTGGGGTCGAAGTAGAGTTCGGCGGTACTGCCGCGACGGATCTGTGATTCGGGGGAGAGTCGGGCGATCATTTCGCCGCCGCCGAGGGTGGCGCCGGAGTCGGCGGACAGTTCGGCGAGTGCGTCATTCGCCGGACCCTGGGAGTCGATGCGGAAGTAGGCGTAGTTGTCTGATCCCATGGATTCGAGGACGTCGATCCCGACCGTGAACGTCCTTCCCCGCGACAAGGTGTCGGCATCGATGAGGTGGGCGTCTTCGAGGTGTTCGGGGCGGATACCGACGAGGACCTCCCCGTTGCTGTTGACCCGGGCTGCCGCATCGGTGACCTGTTGCTGATCGTGCAGCGCTATCGTGCCGATCGGGGTCGACACCCCGTCGGCGCCGAGTCGTCCGGGCAGGAAATTCATGGCGGGTGAGCCGATGAAGCCGGCGACGAAGATGTTGGCGGGGTTGGTGTAGAGCTCTTGGGGGGAACCGATTTGCTGGACATACCCCGAGCGCATGACCACGACCCGGTCACCGAGGGTCATGGCTTCGGTTTGGTCGTGGGTGACGTAGACGGTGGTGGTACCCAGGCGTTGTTGCAGCCGGGAGATCTCCGCGCGCATCTGCACCCGCAGTTTCGCATCCAGATTCGACAGCGGTTCATCCATCAGGAACGCCTTCGGGGAACGCACGATCGCCCGGCCCATCGCGACGCGTTGGCGTTGCCCACCGGATA
>NZ_JARJDD010000036.1:0-38824 GCF_029269935.1 Gordonia sp. N1V | reverse complement strand
CGCACGCAAGTCAGCAATCAAGCTAACCGTGTCCATTTTTTCGGGGGAACCCCAGGGTGCGTTCGGCGTGGGGGTTTGTGCCGTGGCAGATTTTGGGTCCGGTGTGTGCGGCGGTCGATTCAGGGTTTGAGGTCGGGGTGCAGTCGCAGTATTTACCGGCTGTGTTGGTGTTTGAACGTCGGGATCGGTTGCGGTAGGGGCACGCACCGCCATATCGGACATCCGGATGACCACGGGTCACACGGGAGTGTCCGGTCGGTTAGATTGGAGCGCTGTGACGGGGATAGGGGAGCTTCGGCAGACGGTGATGGTTGCGGCTGCACCGCGGACCATACGGGTGTCGGTGTTCGGCGGACGTACCCAACTCGATATCGAATTGCCGATAGATGTTCCCGTCGTGAACCTCGTCCCCGAACTCGCCGAGCTGATCGCCTCGCGGGATGTCAGGCGTGAGGACGAGCCCAACGGGATTCCCAACAAACGGGACCGGTGGGTGCTGACCCGGCTCGCGAACGGTCGCGAGGTGCGAGGAGACCAGACCCTGGCCATGGCAGGGTCGCAGGACGGCGACCAGTTCAATCTGAGTGCCGAACGGGCGCTGACCCCGCCCGAACTGTTCGATGACGTCGTCGATGCGGTGGCCCGACTCAATCGGGAGGGATACCCGGCGTGGAGTTCCCGCGCAGCCCGCGTGATGGCATTTGTCGGGTTGGCAATGGCCGTTGCGGTGTGTGACCTGCTCCTGCTCGGCGACTTCGGCTTGTCCCGGCGCACCGCGCTCGCCTATCAGACTGTCGGCGTGAGCGTAGCCCTCGTCATCGGCGCCGTCGTCGCGCGCCGTTACTACGCCGAGCCGCCGATCGCCGCAGCACTGGGATGGGCGGCCCTGCCACTGGTATTCGGGGTGGCATCGGTGGGCGGCGCACACCTGCCCGTCGGTGTGAACGCCTGGGCGCCGGCCATCGTGTGCGGCGTCATGATTCTCGCCGCGATCGGTGGGCAGGTCATCGTCCGCGCCGGACACGTCGGATTCGTCGGCGTGGCGGTCGGGTTCACTCTGTGCGCGGTCGTGGCCGTGGCGCACGCGGCTTTCCACTGGACCGACCAACTGTCGGGTACCGTCCTGGCCACTTGCGGTCTGTTTGTCGCGGTGGGGGCCGACCCACTCATCATGAACCGTCGCCGGCTCCGTCCACTCACCAATCAGCGCGAATCCTCCCGCGACGCGCAGGCAGGCACCACCGAGCTGTTCACCAACCCGTTCGACCGTGCCGAGCGCCGCGAGCAGCAGCGCCGGACGGCGGCCGGTGCCCGCGCACAGGTCCCTTCTGCCCAGGCCGTGGCCGAATCCGTGGAGCGTGCCCGCGCCACGCGGTCAGCGGTCTATCTGGCAGCCGCGGCAACCGTGATCGCCGGCACTGCGATCGCAGCCCTCGGTACCGATCCCACACCGTGGGCGGTCATCGCGTTCAACGCCGTCGTCGCGGCCGCGATGATGCTGCGCAGCGCACGCAAGCTGCCGTTCGTGCCGTCGGCGTCACTGCTGTTCGGTGGTGTCGCGATTCTGGTGATCACCGCCCTGGCACTCCGGACCGCACCGTCGGCGATGTATGCGGTCGCCGCTCTCGCCCTCCTCGCACTGGTGGTCGTCGGAGTGGGCATCGCGGTGTTCGCCACCGACCGTAGATCGCCACGGTGGGCGCGACTCGGCGACCACCTGGATTACCTCGCCCTCGCTGCGGTCCTCCCCGTGCTGGCGTGGACAGCAGGCCTGTACGCCCAGGTCGTGGGGGGATGACAGTTCCGATCAGGGTGCGACGCACGGTCGTCGTCATCGCCCATCTGGCCACGGTGCTGGTATTGGTACTCGTCGGCACAGGGCCCGCCGCAGCCCTGACCCCACCGCGGATCGCTGCGGGCGGTGCACCGAGCGGTCCGGTGGGGCCCACCGACAAGACCAAACAGCAACAGCAGTGCGCCACACCGGTACTCGCCGCCGGCACCGATCTGTCCCAGGTCGACCCGACAGGCTTCGCCGTGAACTATCGCGCTGCCTGGACATACAGCACGGGGGCCGGGCAAACGGTCGCGGTCATCGACACCGGTGTGCATCCGCATCCCCGGCTCCGCAAGGTGATCGGTGGTGGCGATTACGTCGGCAGCGGAGACGGGCTCACCGACTGCGACTCACACGGCACGCTGGTCGCTGGGCTCATCGCGGCGCGTCCCTCGACCGCCGACAGCTTCAGTGGCATCGCCCCCGACGCGACGATCCTGTCGATCCGGCAGAACAGCGACTCCTACCAGGTCGACGGCAGCAACGGCGATGACAGCGATGCCGTCTCCTCCGGATACGGCAACACCACCACGCTGGCATATGCGATCACCCGTGCGGTGTCCCTGGGCGCCACGGTCATCAACATCTCTGCCGCAGCCTGCGGCACAACGGGATCCCCGGTCGACGACGACCTGCTCGGCCGCGCCGTGCGCGCCGCTTACCAACGCAACGTGGTGGTGGTGGCAGCCGCAGGCAACGCCGACAAGGATCGCTGCCCTCAGAATCCCGGCGTCGACCCGAACGTACCCCGCTCCACCGAATGGTCGAGGATGACCACCTACGCCAGTCCCGCGTGGTTCTCCGACTATGTGCTGTCGGTGGGAAATGTGACCGCCGACGACGAGCCGGCGTCGACCTCACTGACCGGTCCGTGGGTCTCGGTCGCCGCCCCCGGCGAAAACGTCGTCTCATTGAGCAGCACCGGCTCCGGGCTGGTCAACCGGCAGGTCATCAAAGGTGCCCAATCATCGTTCAACGGAACGAGCTTCGCCGCCGCAGTGGTGTCCGGGGTGGTCGCCCTCGTCCGCGCCGAGCACCCCACCATGTCTGCCGGTGAGGTGATCGAACTGATCAAGCGCACCGCCCACACAGGTGGACGGGGGCCCGACATGGCGACCGGGTACGGTCTGGTCGACCCGATCGCCGCCGTCGACCCCGACCAGCCTCACGCGTCGAACACCGTGCTGCAGAAGCAGATCGCCGGGCCGGTCCCGCCCGACCGGGCCGCCACCCGGACACGCGACATCGCGCTCGTCGTCGGCGGGATCAGTGTCTTCCTCATCGCCGCCGCCTGGGCGTTGTTCACACCGCTGCGGCGCATGCGTGACGAGAAGACCGCCTACCGCGACATCGACGAGCACTGACCGTACACCTCCCACCGCGCACCGATATTGCGGCGAGAGGTGGCCGGTCTAGCGTGGCTCGCCGGTGGCGAGCTTCCGATCGCCCGCGCGCATCAGCGCGCTCCCGTCACCGCCACCGACCGCACCGATGGCGACGCGTCCGGCGCGGATGGCGGCATCGAGATCGACGCCGGTGTCGATGCCGCAGTCGCGCAACAGATAGACGAGATCCTCGGTGGCGATGTTGCCGCTCGCACCGGGTGCGAAGGGGCATCCGCCGAGTCCG
Source organism: Gordonia sp. N1V (assembly GCF_029269935.1). NCBI lineage: Bacteria > Bacillati > Actinomycetota > Actinomycetes > Mycobacteriales > Gordoniaceae > Gordonia > Gordonia sp. N1V. The sequence goes on along the minus strand of NZ_JARJDD010000036.1, from coordinate 35,358 downwards.
CCGACCGAGGCATCGAGCCGGGTGATGCCGGCCTGCACGGCGGCGTAGGCACTCGCCAACCCGGTACCCCGCGTGTTGTGGAAGTGTGCGCCCAGCGGCAGATCACCGATCAGCGGGAACACCTGTGCGGCAAGATCAGTCACCCGTCTCGGGGTCGTCGTGCCGATGGTGTCGGCGATACTGATGCGGTCGGCGCCCGCCGCCACCGCGTGGGCGACGATCGTGGTGACCCGCTCCGGTGGCGTCGGGCCGTCGAACGGGCAGTCCCAGGCAGTCGCAATGATCACCTCGAGTGTGGCTCCCGCGTCGTGGGCGATACCGACGATCTCGTCGATCAGTGCCGTCGACGCGTCGGTGTCGCGTCCGACATTGGCCCGGCTGTGTGAATCAGAGGCCGAGACAACATATTCCAGATTGCTCACACCGGAGTCGAGCGCACGGCGGGTGCCGTTGACCGAGGCGATCAACGCCGAGAACCGCACGTCGGGAAACTTGCCGAGGTGCGTGCAGAGCTCGGCGGCATCGGCGAGTGCGGGTACCTTGCTGGGCGAGACGAACGCGGTCACCTCGACCTCGGTCACCCCGGTATCGCAGATGGCTTGCAACAGTTCCACTTTGGCGTCGAGCGAGATCGGCTCCTCGATCTGCAATCCGTCTCGCATGGCGACGTCGCGGAGGGTGACGTTCATCAGATCACGCCCTGTTCGTGGAGTTCGTCGATCTCGGAGTCCGTCAATCCCAACAGATCGGTGAACACCGCCTGATTGTCGTGACCGGGCACCGGTGGCCCGGCATTGCGGATTCGACCCGGGGTGTCGCCGAATCGGGGCACCACACCGGGGCCGTGGACCACCCGGCCCACACGGGCGTCGTAATGCTCGGCAATCATCCCGCGCGCCTGCAGATGGGGGTCGGCGACGACCTGTTCGATCGTGTTCACCGGCCCGACCACGACTCCCGCCGCCGAGAGCACCTCGGTGAGCTTGTCGGCCCCGTGCTGCGCCGACCACTCGCCGATGACGAGGTCGAGCTCATCCTGATTGCGTCCTCGGGCAGCGTGGTCGGCGAAGCGCGGGTCGGTGGCGAGTTCGGGCTGTCCCATCGCCGCGCACAGCCGGGCGAACACCGAATCCTGGTTGGCGGCGATGATCACGTGGGTTCCGTCGGCGGTCGGATACAGATTCGATGGGGCGATGCCGTCGAGACGGGTGCCCGACGGCCCCCGCACGATACCGCCCATGTCGTAGTCGGCCATCGTCGACTCCTGCACCGCCACACATGATTCCAGCAGTGAGGTGTCGACGACCTGCCCCTTACCGGTGACGGTCCGGCGGTAGAGTGCCGCGAGTGCGCCCTGCGCGGCGTACATCCCGGCGAGGGTGTCGCCCAGCGACAGCGACAGTCTCGGCGGGAGTTGCCCGGGGTAGCCGTTGATGTGGCGCAGCCCGCTGGCGGCCTCGGCGACCGAGGCATATCCCGCGCGCGCCGCGTCGGGCCCGGTCTGGCCGTACCCCGACACCCGCACCACGACCAGTCCCGCGTTGTGCTGCCACAACACCTCGGGCCCGATCCCGAGCCGTTCGAGCGTTCCGGGCCGAAAATTCTCGACGACGATGTCGGCGCGCTGGGCCAATCGCAGGAACAATTCGCGTCCGCGGTCGTCGCGCAAATCGAGGGTGATCGCCCGCTTGTTGCGGGCGTGCACCGTCCAATAGAAGCGCTGGCCCTCGACCTCGGCCTGCCCCCAGGTGCGGATCGGGTCCGGCCGATCGGGTGGCTCGATCTTGATGACCTCGGCGCCCATGTCGCCGAGCAGGCGAGCGGCATGGGGGCCCGCGATCAGAGTGCCCAGTTCGAGCACGGTGATGCCGTCGAGTGGTCCCGTCGGTTCCGTGTCCGGGGTGATGGTCGGCGGGGAGTCGGGGTCGTCCATGCCACCAGTGTGTAGCCAATCGCGGTCCAGAAGCAATCCCGGCCGAGCTCGTCACAGGCCGTTGACGTGCCGCGATGCCCTGACAACCGCAAAAAACTGAAAATGAACCCAGAATTTGTTTTTCGTGTCACACTGGCACGACGCGCCCTTCGGGTGGCGTGAGTGTCGGGAGCGGACGAGGACCCGGATCGGGTCGGCGGGGACACCGGAGTGGCGATGCGTGTGAGCGAGCGGGGCCGAGTGACGGGCATGCTGGGCTCCTCGGTGTCGACCCTCGGGCGCCTACTCGATCTCTTCGCGACCTCGGTGGGGTTCGGCGTCGCAGACGTGGTTCGGGGCCGGTTCCCGGTGCGTGAGGCCTACCGGCAGATGGTGTTCTTCGCGGGGGTCGCCGCGATCCCCGCCGCGTTGGTGGCGATCCCGTTCGGCGTGATCATCTCGGTGCAGGTGGGCAGCCTGACCTCGCAGATCGGGGCGTCCTCGATGGCCGGCGCGGCCGGCGCGCTCGGGGTGCTGCGGCAGGGTGCCCCCATCGCCACCGCACTGCTGCTGGGCGGTGCGGTCGGCTCGGCGGTTGCCGCCGACCTGGGGTCGCGGACGGTTCGTGAGGAGATCGACGCCCTGCGCACCATGGGTATCGACCCGGCGCGGCGGGTGATCGCCCCCCGCCTTGCGGCCGTGGCCGTGATCGCACCCCTGATCTGTGTGGAGATCGTCTTCGTCGGTGTGGCCACCGGATATTTCGTCAACGTCGCATTCCAGGGCGGTGCGGCCGGCAGCTATCTCGGGTCGTTCGGCGAGTTCGCGGGCCTCGTCGATCTGTGGGCGGCGCTGGGCAAAGCGGAGATCTTCGGTCTGGTCGTCGTCGCCATCGCCTGTCAGCGTGGGATGGAGGCGCGCGGCGGTCCGCGCGGGGTCGCCGACGCGGTCAACGCCGCCGTCGTACTCAGCGTGGTCGCCAGCTTTGTGCTCAATCTCCTTGCCACCCAGGTGCTGTCGATGTTCGTGCAGACGAAGGTCGGGTGATTGCCGATGCTGGGACTCGAGGTGTACCTCGCCGCCCACCCGCGGGTGCGCCGGCTCGGCGCGATCACCGGCGCGCCCGCGCGACTGCTGGCGCAGCTCGGCCATCAGTTGCGCTTCACCGCACAGGTGCTCGGCGCCATGCCGCACGCGCTGCGTCAGTACCGTCGCCAGACGTTGGCCGTCCTCGGCGACATGATGTGGGGCAACGGCACGGTCATCGTGGGCGGTGGGACCGTCGCGGTGCTGGTGGTTCTCGGGGCGTCGGTGGGCGGCTCCATCGGGGTCGAGGCCTTCGGTTCACTGGACATGTTCGGCATGGGTCCGCTCACCGGTTTTCTCTCCGCGTATGCCACCACCCGCGAGATCGCACCCATCGTCGTGGCGATCGGGTTCGCCGCGCAGGCCGGTTGCCGGATGACCGCCGAAATCGGGTCGATGCGGATCGCCGAGGAGATCGACGCACTCGAAGCGCAAGCCGTGCAACCGATCCCGTTTGTCGTCAGCACACGTGCCATCGCCGGGGTCATCACCATCATCCCGTTGTTCCTGATCACCCTGATTCTCGCCTACCTCACCTGTGCGCTGGTGGTCACCGGCATGCACGGTCAATCCAGCGGCACCTACTACCACTACTTCACCGCCTTCCTGCGTCCGGTCGACGTCATCTACTCGCTGATCAAGGCGGTGGTGTTCATCGTCGCCGTCGTCCTCGTCCACGGATATCAGGGCTACTACGCCCGCGGCGGACCCGAAGGGGTCGGGACGGCCACCGGCCGCGCCATCAAATTCAGCTTCATCCTCATCGTGGTGCTCGACATGATCTTGACCCTCGTGTTCTGGGGCTCCGACGTCGGATTCAGGTTCTCCGGATGATCGGGCCACCTATCGACGTGTCCGGGCGTGGTCCGTCCACCGGTGTGCTGACCCGGTGGGGCATCGCGGCGATCGCGGTGCTCGCCGCCATCGCCATACCCGTGACCCTCTACGCGCGCGGAGTCTTCGACGACACCGTCGAGGTGACCGTGACCTCCGATCGCATCTCCGAAGGACTCTCGGCAGGCGCCGACGTCAAATACCAGGGATTGCTCGTCGGGCACGTCGAGTCGATCACCATCGACGATCAGGGGCATCAGCGGATGCGCCTGGCCGTCGACGCCACCCAGGCCGACCACATCGGCGGCCACCTCACCGCGACATTCGCGCCGTCGAACATCTTCGGCGTGACCGGGGTCGAATTGACCCCCACCGCACCGGGACCGGCGCTACGCAACGGACAGATCATTGCGGCGCAGGATGATTCGTCGGACGTATCGGCGGTGAGCGTCCTGCGTGACATCGGATCGATCAGCTCCACCCTCACCGGCTCCGAGGTCACCGCGATGATCAACCGGCTCGACGAGGTCGTCACCCAGATCTCGCCGCTGATGCGGTCGGGCTTCGATTTGTTCGCACTCGCGCATCAACACCAACAGATGCCGTTCGCCCAGATGCTGCGTATCGCCGACGACACCCTACGCGGTGCGGCCGCGTTGTCGGACCCCTTCGTCAACCTCTTCACCACCCTGGTGGAGAAGACCGCGATGTATGCCGACCCGCAGGAGACGGCCAAGGTCACCGGCGCGCTGACCGGCCTCGTGCAGACCTTCATCACCCTGGGCCAGGTCGTCGGCACCGATCCGGGTGACCTGGCCACCGTTCTCGACGCCTCACTCACTCTCGGGGCCCCGCTCGGCTACACCCTGTCCACCGTGCCCGCAGCAGCCGATGATGCACACGAGCTGATCGGCCGGCTCGACAAGATGCTGCCGCGCGTGGACGGCACCGTGCGGTTGCGCCTCGGGCTCACGCTGGAGTCGTTGCCCGCGATCACCTCGGCCTTGCCGACCGCAGGTGCCGTCCGTACCGGGGGTGGCGGCCGATGAACCGGGTGCGGCCCACGGCCACTGCGGGTTTCGTCCTGTTCGTCGTCGCCATGCTGCTCGCCGGGTGGGTGATCTTCCAGGCGCTCGATCCCTCGGTGCCCGGCACCGGGCGGACGTTCACCGCCCGCTTCACCGACGTGTCGGGATTGACCGTCGGCAACGACGTCCGCGAACTCGGTGTGCGGGTGGGCAAGGTCGAATCCATCTCGCTGCTCGACGATTCCGGCGACCAGGCCCAGGCGCAGGTGCGCTTCACCGTGAACACCACCACCACGGTCTACGACGACACCCAGATCGCCATCCGCTACCTGAATCTCGTCGGACAGCGGTACCTGGACCTGCAGACCCCCGCAGGTGACGCCACCGCCCCGCAACACGAACTCGCCACCACCGCGGTCATCCCGGCCTCGCGGACCATCGGTTCCTTCGACATCACCGAGATGTTCAACGGGCTCCGGCCGCTGTTCGGCACGCTGCAACCCGACCAACTCAATTCGCTGATGAACAACATCCTGGCGGTGATCGAGGGCCGCGGCCCCGACGTCGGCTCGGTGCTGAACCAGCTGCGTCAGCTCGCCGACGTCGTCTCCGATCGTTCGACGCTCATCGCGACCGTCATCACCCAATTGGGCCGTGTCGCCGGTGAGATCCGTTACAAGTCACCGCAACTCAACGATCTGATCTCCCGGATGGGAGACGCCTTCGGGGTGCTTGCGGCGTCGGCGGACAAGACCCAGGAGTCGATGCGATTGGCCGCGCGCAGTCTCGGGCCCGTACGGCAACTCCTCGAGAGCCTCGATGAGAGTTACTACGGCAACTACGCCACCGTCGATCACCTGCTGCGCACCTGGGTGCCGGCCGTCAACACCGCGACCGCCGCCCTCGGACGACTGCCCGCGCTGATCGACGCGCTCGACGCCACGGCGCACGCCGCGGGGCAGGGTGGTTATCAGTGCGGCTCGGGACAGGCGATCCCCACGCCGCTGACGCGGGTTCTGCTCGCGGGTGTCCCGGTGGTGGTGTGCCGATGACCCGGCGACACGACGAAGCATCGATGCGGCGCAGGCAATTCCGGCTGGGCATGCTCGGTCTCGGGGTGGCGGTCGTGCTCGCCGCGGTGTGCGGTGTCATCTACCTCGACCCGTTCGGCCACCGCGATGTCCTCGTGGCGTTGAGTACCAGCGGCGGCCTGCGATCCGGTGATGAGGTCCGCATCGCCGGTGTGCGGGTTGGTGAGGTGTCGGCGATCGCCCTGCATCCCGATCGCGTCGAGGTCACTATGCGCGTGGATTCCGATGTCGCACTGGGTGATCAGACGTCGGCCGATGTCCGGTTGACCACCGCCATCGGGGGCCACTACGTCGCGTTGGCGCCGGCCGGCCGGACAGCGCTGGGCCACAACATCATCCCGATGCAACGTACGTCGGTGCCATACACGCTCAGTGACGTTCTCGCCGACTCCGGAGCGGTCGTGTCGAAGGTGAACGGACAGACCATCGCCGACACGCTGCGCAAGGTCGATGCCGCGCTGGCCGGACAACCCGACGCGATCCGGCAGATCATCGCCGACACCGAACAACTGACCACCGCGGTCGGGGCGCGGTCCGACGACCTCGACGCCGCGGTCGCCCTGAGCGACGAGTACATTTCTGGACTCAACAGCGGGCGCGCCGATCTGGTCGAACTGCTGCGCCTGATCGGCTATGTCGGGGCCAAGGCCTATCAGGTCAAGGCCGAAGGGGTGGAGACCGTGCGGTCGATCGGCGCGCTGTTCGCCTTCATCGCCAAGCCGGTCGATGCCTTCACCGGCACCATCGAACCACCGTTCCGGCAGGTTCTCGACGTCCTCAACACCCTGCGCGCCCAGCCCGCCCGCATCGACGACCTCCTCGGCACGCTGACCGCGATCGTCGATCAGATCGGAGATGCCATGGGCGTCACCAACTCCTCAGGTCGGGTGGATCTGTCGTCGGTGGTCGTCAACGCACCGCAGGTGCAGATCACCCCCGATCAGGTGACGGCCGGTGGGCTGTGCGTCCCGAGCCCGGATCGGCGGTGCTGAGATGTCTCGGTCACCGAAGATATGGCGCCGGATCATCGTCGGGGTGCTCACGATCGCGGTGATCGTCGGTGCGACGCTGGTCATCGTTGAACGGCGAGCCGGCCACGTGTCGGGGTGCGCGGACATGGCCGACGCCGTCGGCCTCTACCCGGGCAACGACGTCACGATGCGCGGCGTAAGGATCGGCTCCGTCACCGCCGTGTCCCCGCAGGCCGGGCACGTGGTCGTGCGGTTCACCCTCGACACGCCCGTCGACTTCCCGGCCGATGTGTCGGCGGTGACCACCTCGGATTCGATCGTCACCGACCGGCACCTGGAGATCCCGTCGGGTCGGACCACCGGAGCCGCGTGGGACATGAGGCGATGTATCCCGTTGGCGCGCACGCACACCCCGACCAGTGTCAGTGCCGCCTACGCCGCCTTCGACAAGCTCGCCTCCCAGGTCACCGCCGCCGCGTCGGAGTCCGGCGAGCGCCGTGAACTGGTGCGCGACAGCATGAATCGCGTCGATGCGACCTTGCGCGGCACCGGCGCGGATTTCAACGCCGCGATCGCCGGGCTCGCCGCGGCGCTCGGCGACCCGGGGCTGCGGGATCAACAGTTGCGTTCGCTGTTGACCAACGTGGGGGAGCTGACCGATTTCTTCGTTCAGCGCTGGCCGGATCTGCAACTCGGACTGACCAAACTCGGTGAATTCGCCGAGACCTTCGATGCCTGGTTCTCGGTGCTCAATCCGGCCGTCGTCCAGACCACCCAACTGACCCCGTCGCTGTTGCGTCTCATCCGTACCTACTCGCCGCCGGTGTTCGCCGTCCTCGACGCTCTCATGCCGTTACTCGATCGCGTCCCGATGGATCAGATCCTCGCCCTGCTGCGGCGGTTGCCCCTGGTGTCGACAGGAGTCCAACGAATCCTCGCCCGTGGCGCGGCAGTCGGTGGAATCGAGACGGCTCCGCCGGCGGTGCGGGTCACCGCGTCGTCGAGTTCGGCGGTCTGCGCGGCGGTCAACGCGGTCATGGCACAGGCCTGCCGGCCGTCGCCCGGAGCCACCGGACACGTCGACCTCGCGCTGGTCCAACTCGTACTCGCGTCCGCAGGGGGCCGGTGATGATCCGATCCCGATGGTGCGCAGCGTGGGCGGCAGTGCTGGCGAGTCTCACGGTTCTCGTGGCCGCGTGCGGCGTTGCGCCGACCGATCTGCCGTTACCCGGTACCCGCGTCGACGGTGACAGCTACCCGCTACACATCGAATTCGCCTCGGTACTCAACCTTCCCGCACGCAGCAGGGTCGTCTACAACGGCTCACGAATCGGGGTACTGCGCGGGGTGGGTCTGGCCGAACACGACGGTCGCCGGGTGGCGGTCGCGACCGTCGATCTCTCCGCCGACGTCCGGCTGCCCGCCGGCACGACCGCCGAACTCGTGCAGGCGACCCTGCTCGGCGACTTCTTCATCGCGCTGTCACCACCGGCTGGCGCCACCACCGCGACCATCGCCGCCGGCCAGACGATCCCGCTGTCGAGGACCACGGTGTCACCACAGGTCGAAGATCTTCTCGGAGGTGTGGCCGCACTCGCCAACGGAGGCACCATCGCCACCCTTCAACGCATCATCACCAACGCCAACAAGGCTTTTCCGTCCGACACCACCGAACGTGACGACGGCATCGCGGTGCTGCGCGCGCTGATCGCGCGCAGCACGGGTCAGGGCGACGACATCCGGTCGATGATCGATTCGATCGAGACGATCTCGCACACCCTCGACGTCAACCGGTCCCGATTGGCGTTCGCCTTCGAATTCGGGCCGCGACGGGTCAGCGGCGCGGTCTCGGCATTCCTCGGACTGTCGAACGTCTTGAATGCGTTGGGGCCCAACGTCGTCCCCATCGGCAACCTGATCATCCCGCGCTATGCGACTCTTCAGGGCCTCATCGGGGTCGTCGACCCATTGGTCGCCACGGCCGTACGGCTCGACACACAGGCACCCGCCGACATCCGCCGTCTCGATGACTTGCTCGGCGACCGACTCGTCGCCTGGGCGGGTAACCCGTCGATCGACATCGTCGACGTCACCGAACCCGATGGCCGCGGAACCGGCGGGTCGGCGACCGACACCCGGACCGTCGCCGCGGTTCTCCGGATGATCGGGGCCATGCGATGACCGCACGCCGCACGATCGGGAGCCTGGTGATGCTGGTGGTGGTGTCGATCGCGCTCAGCGCCTACCTCGTCGTCGGCGTCCTGCATCTGCACCCGTTCACCCGATACGACACCGTATCGCTGGACCTCACCGAATCCGGTGGCCTGCAGAATAATTCGTCGGTGCTCTATAACGGCATCCAGGTCGGCACGGTGACCGATCTGCGGACCGGACCCGACGGGCTGCGGGCCACCCTCCGGATCAGGCCCGGCGCGGACGTGCCGGCCGACGCGACGGTCAGCATCGCGAATCTGTCGATGGTCGGCGAGCAGTACGTCGAGTTCACCTCGACCACCGGATCGGGCCCGTACCTCACCGACGGTGCCGTGATCGGCAACGGCATCGACCCGGGCGTCTCGGTGGCCGACATGCTGACCTCCATGCACGGACTCACCAGCCAATTCGATCCGGCCACCCTCGAGGAGATCGCGCGGACCATCTCCGAGGGCTGGCAGGGCCGCGACGCCGATCTGGCGACCATCGGCCGATTCTCCTCGCTGACCGCCCGCACGATCGGCACCTACCGATCCGAGTTCTCCGGCCTGTTCGACCACGCACAGGAACTGTTGACGCGCCTCGACGGTGCCCGGATCGGCGCCGTGATGCGCGCCACCGCACCGAAGTTGGCGCACATGAACATTCCGTTCTCCACCTTGTGGAGCCTGCTGCCCGGACTCGCGCAGGCCACCGAGGGCGCCACCGGCTGGTACGACGTGATCATCCCGTTCACCCAGAAGATCGGCGAGTACCTCAACAAGACCATGCCCGACGTCGCCGCGATCATGCGGGTGCTCCAGCCCACCCTGACCGCAGTCGCACCGGCCGGTCGGGTGAATCTGGCGACCCTGGTCGAGCAGGGGTTGCGGATCGTCGACGAGAACGGCGTCCTGCGACTGACCGTGGCGGACCCGCCATGACGGCACCACCCAGCCCATCGGCCACCACCGAGCCGTATCGGCCGCCACGAGCCCGAGAATCCCCACCGCCCACCGACACGAACCGAGATGACATGAGGGACACCGACGTTGCCGATACGGACACTGCCGAGGAGCAGGCTGACACGGAGCAGGCCAACACAGCACCGGCCGACACGGAGCAGACCAACGCAGCACCGGACGACAGAACACCGGCCGATACCGAATCACCGCACGGGGCAACAGAATCAGATGAGAAGGTGGCAGAAGCCGACCAGCCTCCGGGACGCCGCGCGTCGCTGACGGCCCGGCTGCGTTCGCGGTCGTTCGTGGTGTCGATGATCGTCGCGGTGATCCTGGCGTTGGCGGTGGCGACAGGCGTCTTCGGGTGGCAAGCGCACCAGCGTGGCGACGAGCTCGATGCGTTGCGCGCACAGTCGGCCGACGAGGCGCACGCACGACAACTCGCCTCCGACTATGCGGTGGCCGCCGCGCGGATCGACTACCGCAATTTCGACCCGTGGTTCGCGGCGTTGCGTTCACACGTCAACCAGCCGCTGGCACAGCAGTTCCAGACCAGCGAACCCGCGTTGCGTGATCTTCTCGGGCAACTGCAGTGGGTCTCCACCGGCACGCTCGTCGGCAGCGACATCGCCACCCACAACGACGGCACGTACCACGTTCAGGTCTTCCTCGACGTGACCACCAGTAACGTCCAATCACCGGACGGGGTGAAGACGACTGCGCTATACCCGATAACGGTGGACGGCAAGAACTGGCAGATCACCGACATCAGCGGCGGCATCTCGCCCCTGCCGGGCAAGTGACGGGCATCGAGGTGGATGCCCGGGGAAAGGACGTGATGACAACTCCGCATTCGGCAGATACGGGACTTCTTCCCGACATCACCCTGCGAGACATCCTGTCGGGGCTCGCGTCTCTGCGCCCGGACCTCGGGGGAGTGCTGCGGTCGTTGCCGGCGCTGATCCCGCGTCCGCCCGGTCGGCAGATGTCCATCGGAAAGCGTTTCGTCCAGTCCGTCGAGGCCTATCCCGATCGCGATTTCCTGCGCTTCGAGGGGCAGTCGATCACCTACCGTGACGCCAACGCGCACGCCAACCGGATCGCGGACTTCCTGAGTCGGCAGGGGATCTCACGCGGCGACGTCGTGGCCATCGAATCGCGCAACCATCCCGACGTCGTGATCACCATGCTGGCGATCGTGAAACTCGGGGCGATCGCGGGGATGCTCAACTTTCACCAGCGCGGCGCGGTCCTCGAACACAGCTTGGGGCTCATCGGCGCGAAGGTCCTGATCTACCAACCCGATCTCGCCGAGGTGCTCGAGTCCGTACCGGAGTCGGCGCTGCCCGAGGTTCGCCTCGACTTCGCCGAGTTACACCGCGGCGCGGCGCGGTGTTCCCCGCGCAATCCCGCCGTCACCGACTCGATCCCGCTGTCGGACACCGCGTTCTACATCTTCACCTCCGGAACGACGGGATTTCCCAAGGCCAGCAAGATGAGCCACTATCGGTGGCTCGCGGCGATGTCGGGCATCGGCGGGCTCGGCATTCGGTTGCGCCGCGACGACGTCATGTACACCGCGCTGCCCTTCTACCACAACAACGCACTGACGATCTCGGTGTCGTCGGTGCTCGCCTCGGGTGCGTGCCTGGCGATCGGCCGACAGTTCTCCGCGTCGGGATTCATCGACGAGATCATCGAGAACGACGCGACGGCGTTCTGCTACATCGGCGAACTCTGCCGATACCTGCTCGCGCAACCGGAGCGGCCCACCGATCGCGCTCACCGATTGCGGGTGGCGGTCGGCAACGGCTTGCGCCCCGACATCTGGGATGCGTTCACCGAACGGTTCGGCATCGACCGCATCGTCGAACTGTATGCCGCGAGTGAGGCCAACATCGGCTTCATCAACGTCCTCGGCATCCCCAAGACGGCCGGCTGGTCGCCCCTGAAATATGCCATCGTCGAGTACGACGAGGACACCGGGCAACCGCGGCGAGGACCCGACGGCAAAGTCGTCAAGGTGCCCCGGCATGGGACCGGCCTACTCCTCGCCGAGATCAACCGGCGCGTCCCGTTCGACGGCTACACCGACCCGTCGGCATCGGAGAAGAAGGTCGTCACCGGAGCGTTCAAAGCCGGCGACAGGTGGTTCAACAGTGGCGATGTGGTACGCGACCAAGGGTTTTCGCACATCGGATTCGTCGACCGGATCGGCGACACGTTCCGGTGGAAGGGCGAGAACGTGGCGACCACCGAGGTCGAGGCCGTCCTCGACGCCCACCCGGCCGTCGAGGAGGCGGTGGTGTTCGGGGTGCAGGTGCCCGGGGTCGACGGCAAGGCCGGTATGGCCGCGATCAGCCTCACGCACGGCGCCACGTTCGACCCGGTGGCCTTCGCCGAGCATGTCCGCTCCGGACTGCCCGGATACGCGGTGCCACTGTTCGTCCGGCTCACCGACCATCTCGAGCACACCTCGACCTTCAAGAACATGCGGACACAGTTGCGCACCGAGTCGTTCGGCGACACCGGCGACGATCCCGTGTACGTCCTCGACGGCGACGAATACGTCGAGTTCTACGACGGGTTCGTCACCGCACTCGCCGGACCCCGCGCTGCCGTATGACCGTCGTGACCGGCGCGGTCAGCTCTGGGGCAGGCGTTCTGATCGGCGCGCCAATTCCTCGCGGACGAACGCGAGCGCGGATCCCTGCCACAGGCCCAGATGGTCGAGCATCGGATGGTGCCCACCGGGCACCGGCACATAGGTGGCGTCGACGCCACGGTCGCGCAACTCGGCGATGCCCTTGGCGGTCTTGCGGGCCAGGGTGATGGTGTCGGCGTCACCGTGGACGGCGACCACCCGGGCGTCGTCGTTGATCATCCGCCAGTCGGCGAACTGCCACCACGGGGCCAGCGCGAGCACCCCGGTGACCGCAGGGTCGGCGGCCAATTGTGCCGCGATGCGTCCGCCCATCGAGTGCCCGATGAGCACCACCGGGGTGTCGGGATGTGCACGACGCGCACGGGCCAGCGCGGCCCGCGCGTACGGCATGGGCGAGGCTTGTTCGCCGTTCCAGCCGTAGACGCGGTAGCGCACCTGGCGGACGTCGACGGCCCGACCGAAGCGCGCCCGGATCGACCAGGTGAAGGGATACATGCGCAGCGCCGAGGCCTGCCACGGTGAGAACGGACGGTAACTCGAATCGGTCCCGCCGGGCAGGACGAGGACGACGAGCCGAGGATCGGCGCTGCGCACGGGCATCGAAAGTGCTCCTTGCTGGCGGACGTGCGGGTGGTTCACAGTAACTGATCGGTTCGCATCGCCCTGCGGACCGCTCGATCGGTGGCAGAATTCGTCACATGGCACACCCTCGAGCCGGTACCCCGGCACTGCCCGAAGACCTCATCGACGTGGCCGCAGTGGAAAAGGCCTACTACGACCGCACTCCCGACCCCGATGATCCGTTGCAGCAGGTCGTGTTCGGCACGTCCGGCCATCGCGGATCGAGTCTGGACTCCTCGTTCAACGAGGCGCACATCCTCGCGACGACCCAGGCGATCGTCGAGTACCGCACCGGCGCGGGGATCGGTGGGCCGTTGTTCATCGGATTCGACACGCATGCGCTGTCGATCCCCGCATGGCGTACCGCCCTCGAGGTCCTCGCCGCCAACGGCGTCACCACGCTCACCGCCGAGGGGGACTCCTTCACCCCGACGCCAGCGGTGAGTCGCGCGATCCTGCAGTTCAATGCCGAGAATCCGGGTGTGGAGTCCGACGGCATCGTCGTCACCCCGTCGCACAATCCGCCCCGTGACGGCGGGTTCAAGTACAACCCGCCATCGGGTGGACCGGCCGACACGTCGATCACCTCGTGGGTGGCCGCGCGCGCCAACGAACTGCTGCGCGCCAAACTCGTCGGCGTCAAGCGGATTCCGTTCGAGCAGGCCCGGACCGGCGAGTTCGTCACCGACTACCCGTTCATGATGCGGTATTGCGACGGGCTGGCCGACGTGGTCGACATGGCCGCGATCCGCTCCGCGGGCTTCCGCATCGGCGCCGACCCGCTCGGCGGTGCCTCGGTCGGATACTGGGCGGCCATCGGATTCCGCTACAACCTCGAGACGCTCACCGTGGTCAATCCGACCGTCGATCCGACGTTCTCGTTCATGACCCTCGACACCGACGGCAAGATCCGGATGGACTGCAGTTCGCCGAATGCCATGGCCTCGCTGATCGGTGCACGCGATCACTACGACATCGCCACCGGCAACGACGCCGACGCCGACCGGCACGGGATCGTGACCCCGGATGCAGGCCTGATGAACCCGAATCATTATCTGGCCGTGGTGATCGACTACCTGTTCACCCATCGGCCCGGATGGTCGGAGCAGGCCGGGGTCGGCAAGACTCTGGTCTCCTCGTCGTTGATCGATCGGGTGGTCGGCGCCATCGGTCGACGTCTCGTGGAGGTGCCGGTCGGGTTCAAGTGGTTCGTCGACGGACTCCTCGACGGCTCGATCGCCTTCGGTGGCGAAGAGAGTGCGGGAGCGTCGTTCCTGACCTTCGACGGCAAGCCGTGGACCACCGACAAGGATGGGATCATCCTGGATCTGCTGGCCTCGGAGATCCTCGCGGTGACCGGCAAGACGCCCTCGCAGCGTTACCGTGAACTCGCGGACGCCTTCGGCGAATCCGCTTACGCGCGTATCGATGCGCCGGCGTCGCGGGAGCAGAAGGCGGTTCTGGCGAAGTTGTCGGCCGACCAGATCTCCGCGACCGAACTGGCCGGGGAGAAGATCACCGCGATCATGACCGAGGCACCCGGCAATGGTGCGGCGATCGGCGGACTGAAGGTCACCACCGAGAACGCATGGTTCGCAGCACGGCCGTCGGGCACCGAGGACGTCTACAAGATCTACGCCGAATCCTTCAAGGGGCCCGAGCATTTGGCCCAAGTCCAGGTGCAGGCACAAGAGGTGGTCGACGCGGCACTGGCGTGAGCGTGCCCCGATGAGAACGTTGGAGCCGCTGAGCGCACCCGTCGAGCCGATCGTCGCGTTGCAGCGGATCGCGTGGTTGCTCGAGCGGGCGCGGGAGAGCACCTATCGGGTGGAGGCGTTCCGCAAGGCGGCCCGGGCCGCGGCCCGACTCGACCCAGATGATCTCGGGAGTCGTTCGCGGGAAGGCACTCTGACGTCGATCACGGGTATCGGCATGACCACCGCCACGGTCATCGCCGAGGCCCTCGACGGAGATCTGCCGGAGTATCTGGCGCGTCTGCAGTCGACGGAGTCGCCGTATCTGCCCGGCGCCGCCGCCGATCTCGTCGCCGCGGCGCGCGGGGACTGCCACAGCCACACCGACGCCAGCGACGGCGGTGCCCCGCTGACGGAGATGGCAGCGGCGGCAACCGCATTCGGACTCGAGTGGTTCGCGGTCACCGACCACTCGCCGAGGTTGACCGTGGCACACGGTCTCAGTGCAGAACGGCTCGCCGATCAGATCGAGCAGATCGAGGCCTACAACCGCGGGGCGAACATGACCGGGAGGCGGCTGCCCGACACGCAGGTTCGATTGCTGGCGGGAATCGAGGTCGACATTCTCGACGACGGTGCACTCGATCAGACCGATGCGCTCCTCGACCGGCTCGACATCGTCACCGCCTCGGTGCATTCGGCCCTGCGGATGGAGCACGACGCCATGACGCGGCGATTGGTGGCAGCCGCGACCGACCCGCGGGTCGACGTGCTGGGACATTGCACCGGACGGCGCGTACTCACCGGCCGCGGACACCGGCCGCCGTCGAGTTTCGATGCCCGAGAAGTGTTCGAGGCGTGCGCAACCCACCAGACCGCGGTCGAGATCAATTCCCGCCCCGAACGTGTCGACCCGCCAGACGAACTCGTCACCATGGCGATCGAGGCGGGCTGCCTGTTCGCGATCGACTCCGATGCGCACGCACCGGGGCAGCTCGAATTCACGGTGCTCGGAGCGCAGCGTGCCCACGAGCACGGCATCGACCCGGATCGCATCATCACCACCTGGCCGGTGGACCGGTTGCTGGCGTGGGCCGGTCATCGGTGAGCGTGGGTGCGTCAGCGGGCGAGCCGTGCGCGCAGCCACGTGTCGACATCATCGACTGCCCGCCGGCCGATGGGTGTGTCATGCATCGTGAAACCATGCGGTGCAGCCGGATACAGCCGTAGATCGACGTCGTTCCCCGCGGCGGTGAGCCGGGTGAGCATGGCGAGGTTGTCGGCCAGCACCACATCCTCCTCCCCGATGACGACGAGCACCGGCGGCAGGCCCCGTAGATCGCCGAAGATCGGTGAGATGTCGGCAACGGTGCGGTCGGTGACATGACCGACGTACGCCTCGATGAAGTATTCGTCGGCAATTGTTGCACCGGAGGGGGTGTGGGCACTGAGGTCGTAGCTTCCGGCCTCGAGGACCACGCCGTCGACCTCGGAAACCACGCCGGCATCGCGCAGGCGGAGAAGCGTCGTCATCGCCAACGTGGCGCCGGCCGACATGCCACCGAGGGTTAGGGCGGTGGTGCCGAATCGTTCGGTGCCCGTCTCGATAAGCCACGATGCCACCGCCGCACAGTCGTCGGGGGCTGCCGGCCACGGCGACTCGGGGGCGAGGCGGTAGTCGACGCCGATCACCACCGCATCGAGGGCGTCGGCGCGGCGTGCGTTCTGCGCGTCGTGCCGGGCGGCGGAATCCATGTAGAACCCGCCACCGTGCAGGTGGAGGTGAATGCCCGTGGGGTGCCCGGAATCGGGCAGGAGAATGCGGATCGGGATTCGGTGGCCGTCGACCTCGATGATCTCGGAGCGGGCTCGGGTCGGTGCCTGCGGGTCGACGGCCCGCGCGGCCCGGACGGCGGCGAGCTCGGTCGCCGAGCGCGGTCCGACACCGCCGGCCCGGGTGGCATAGAACGCGCGGGTGTCGGCGAGGTCCGCCGCCGACACCGGTTGCCGCAGATCGGCCAGGCCCAGCTTCACCACGGTTCCGTCATCGTCACGGCACCCACGATAGCGATCGGGGTCGCCGGGTGCCGCGGACCCTGCGGGGGTAGCGTCGGTGGTACACGCGAGAGGGAGCGGGCGTGAAGGCGACACACGGAACCAGTAGTGCATTCCGTCGGTATCGGTCGGTACCGACGCCCGTCGACGATGTTCTCCTGCTCGCAGAGGGGGAGTCGCTGATCGGACTGTACTTCGCCAATCACCTTGTTCCTGAGTCGGAATGGGGATCGGTGGCCGGTGACGACGACCCAGTACTGAGCCCGGCGGTCGCTCAGCTCGACGAGTACTTCGCCGGACTCCGGCAGGACTTCGATCTGCCGCTTCTACCGCGCGGGGGAGCGCTGGCAGAATCGATATGGCGACTCCTGCTCGACATCCCGTACGGCACGACCACGAGCTACGGTGCCATCGCGACGCAGCTCGGCGACCGGTCGCTGGCGCAGCAGGTAGGCCAGGCGGTGGGCCGGAATCCGATCGCGATCATCATTCCGTGCCATCGGGTGATCGGCGCCGACGGTTCACTCACCGGATTCGGTGGTGGGCTCGAGCGCAAACGTATCCTGCTGAGTCTGGAGGAACCGTCCGCCGAGGACGCCGGACGGTTGTTCTGAAGCCCTGCCCTTTCCGGTGCTCGAGACGCCTTTTCTTGGTGATCGAGGTTCCCTTTTTCTGGTGGTCGAGAGTCCTTTCCTGGTGGTCGAGGTGCGACGAGCGCAAGCGAGGAGCCTCGAGACCTCTTGCACCACAGCTGGTTCCAGCCCAAAGCAAAACCCCGTCACCGCGGGTAGGTGACGATGATCTGCCCTGTGTGCCGGTTCCGCCACTCCACCCTCCGATCGGTGTAGAGCGTTGGTACCCACTCCGCGAGGTGTTTGCGTTGGTGATCGGCCCGGCACAGCGGGATGAGATCACCGTCCATCCTCCGGCTTCGGGGTTGGTGTGGTTGAAGGGTCGCCAGTGGTCGAGGTCGCACAGGTGTGACGGCATCCCGCAGTAGGGGTATCGGCACCAGGCGTCGTTGGCGAGCACCTCAGCGCGCAGTGTGGCGCTGGGTGCATAGGTCAGTGCCCCAGGGGGTGGCACGGTGTGACCGCCGTGTCCGGTCGGATCCCCGGGCGGGGCCTGACCATCGGGGGGAGGGGCGAGTGTCGGATGGCGGAAGTCCTCGACCATCGATCGAAAACAACCGAGTGATACTCCTGGCGTTTCCATCCGATGGTCGAGGTGCCGAGGAGCGATAGCGACGAGCCTCGAGACCCCTGTCACCGATCATTGTTCGCATCACCCGCTGAGCTGGAACCAGCACCGGTGCAAGCGGTCTCGAGGCTCGCCGCACGCGGCTCACACCTCGAGCATCGGGGGAAACGCTCCGTCGTTCTACTCCGATGGTCGAGGCCTCGAGACCCGGTGAGATGATAGGTATCCGCGTCACTCGCCGAACCGGAACCAGCGCTGGCGCAGGTGGTCTCGAGGCTCGCCGCACGCGGCTCGCACCTCGACCATCGGGGAAGGGGCGGGCGTCGAATGATGGAAGTGCTCGACCATCGGGGGAAGGAACTCTCGATCAAGGGGAGTCGGTCGGGATCGGGGACCACCGCCAGATCTTGGGTGGACGACCGCCGGCGGCGGGCGCGACGCCTGCTTCGGTGAGCGTGGTGATCCGGGCGAGGTCGCGATTGAGGTTGGCGCGGTGCACCTCTGCGCCGGTGAGTGAGCGGGTGATCGTGACGGCGTCGGTGGCGGTGAACTGCGGGCCGGTGAGGCCGCGCGTGAAACCGAGGTCACGCCAGAGTTTCTCGGCAAGGATGGACCGGGTGGCGGTGATGATCTCGGCGTGATCGAACGCCGGTGGGTGGTCGCGGTCGATCGGTGTCCACACGGCCTGTTCCGTCCGGATGTCTGCCGAGTCCCAGAAGGTCGCCCACATGGCCACCGACAGTGACGGTCCGCGTGGATCTCGACTGGGCTCGTCGAAGGTCTGTAGTTGACCGATCGCCGACGGCGGCTCGTCGATGCCGAGTTTCGTGAGGGCTCGTGAGGCGGCATCGGTGAGGCGCTCACCGCTGCGCACGACGACGCCGGGGAGGGCTCGCTCGCCGAGATGCGGTTCGGTCGTACGGCGATGGGTGGCGACGAGCACCGCGCGCGCCTCGGCGTCGTAGGTCAGCGCCACCACATCGACGCTGACGACACTCAGGATGCCGGGCTCGGGCTGGGCCACGTGATACTCCTGTCGGTCCGTGCAGGCCCGGTCGCGCGGATCACGACGGGCGCCCCCGTCGCCTGCGAGATCAACTGTGCCACCCCATCGGCGTCAGCCGGAAGCTGTCGGAGATCCGGCGTGGCGTGCGCGGCGATCTCGGTCAGCCGCGCGAGTGCGGTGAGGTCGCCCCCGCGCGTGGGTGCCAGCGGAGTCGGATCACCGTCCCAGGTGTCTGCGACGCAAAGGCCTGCGGTGCCGAGGACATCGAGGTGCGAGACCGCAACACCGTCGAGCACACCCGCCACGGCCGCGGCATAGCGGAGCGCGGGAATGTCGAGATGTCCTGTCCGCCAGGCACCCTGGTAGCGTCCCTCACGATTGTGGACGTCGGGTAACACGACATCGTCGCTCTCGGTGGGCATCGGACCGTACCCGTGACGTGTTGCGTAACACCGCGTCGTACCCAGAACGTACGGACGGTGGCCGGTGCTTCGCAGCCACTGCACGAGCGGCCCGGGCACGACCGTGGACCACGTGGTGTGCGGGTGAAAGCCGTGCCATTCGTCGAGGAGCGCTCCCTGCGATCCCTCGAAAATGGTGGTACCGGCATCGATCGTCGCGTTCAGGTAGGCGGGCATGTCGTCGACGACGCGAATCGAATCGGCGATCTCACACAGCGTGTCGGCGATGTCGGTAACCGAGTCGACGGGCGCCTCGGCTTCGGGTGCGGCCGCCAACAGCGGCCGTGCGTAGGCCGCCAGCGCGTCGAGGGCACGGATCGTTGCTCGGCGATCACGGAGCAGGCCGAGAGTGGGCACAGCTGCATCCGGAGCGTCGGCATGCATCACGAAGTTGCCGACCCGCTGCCCCCGCCGGGCACCGGACTCCACTGCCAATGCATAGGCGGTGGTCTCGCCGATACCCTCACCGGTGGAGCCATGACGGGCGTTGCCACGCAGCGCTTCTCGGGCGCGATTCATGGCGATGTGCAGCGGTGTGGTGACCTGGCAGCGGGCGTCGGCGGTGAGCAATCCGAACGGGTTGCGGATACCGGCGTCGGCCAGTTCCGCCGCCTCTTGCGCCAACCGCAGGGGATTGACCATCATCGGGGCGGCGAGCAGGGTACGCACGTCGAGGAAACTCGCCGACCCGAACTGTCGGAAGGTGTGGTGCCGGCTGCCGTGGCACACGTTGTGGGCGGCCTGTGCGCCACCGGAAAACCGCACCACCGCAGTGGTGTCGTGGATCATCGACGCCAAGAAGTCCACGGTCGCTCCCTTGGCCTCATCGCCGTAACCGAGACCGACGACGATGACGGGAGCGCCGGGCGCGCGCCCGGGCAGGATCTCTGCACCGGGCGCGGCCGTGGTCGACGCCGTCGTGGTTCTCACAGGTCCGCCGGCAACGTGCCGGTCCCGGTGATCGGACGGGGAGTCATCTGCGCCAATGCCTTCCCGACCGCGGGTGCCGCGGCAGCACGGGCGTCACGCAGATCGGCCATGCCCTCCTCGACGGTGATGGCGTTCTCCATCACCCCGATGGTCAGCGCGATCAGATCGGCGACCCCGTCGGGATCGTCGAGCTTGAGGAATCGCTCGCCGACGATCGCCCGCCAGTGGTCCTCGATCTGCGGATCGTCGTAGTAGCTGGTCAGATTCGGCAGGATGTAGTGAATGTGGAAGCGCTGAGCCAATTCTCGATAGACGGCGGCGACGTCACGATCCTCACCGATGTCGTCGCCGATGAACCGGCGTACCGACTCCGCGTAGAGCACATCCTTGTTCATTTCGTCGCCGATGAAGAACACGTGGCCCTTGTGGCCGCGCCGATCCCAGGCATCGGTGACGACCCGGGTGGCCAGGAAGTACGCGGCCAGTGCGTACCCCTCACGCTTGTCGCCTCCGCCGCCGCCCTCGAGGTAGATGTCGCGCAGCTGTTCGTCGATGCGGTTGTCGGACTCGAATTGGCCGATCTGTAGTGGCACGACGTCGAATTGGTCGTCGCCGATGGCTCCGACCATGACCTGGGGATCGTCGACGTAGCCGCCGCGGGTCAGCAGACCGAGCAGATCGCCGAGACGTTTCTGGACGGTGATCGGCACGCGGCCCATCGAGCCCGTGACATCGAAGAGGACGACGATCGGGGTCGACCGGGGGTGGTCGATGCTGTCGCGTGACTCGCGTGTGGTGACGCCGTAGGCGTTGAGTGAGGGCGCCGCGACGCGCAGGTGACGTGGCGTCTCACGCATCCGGGCCGAGTAGCCGAAGTCGTCGGCGCCGGCTGCCCGGCGGGCGGCCGCGGCGCTGCGAAATGCGCTGGTGTCCCAATATCCCTGTCCCATGATGGATTCCTTTCTGGTGGTGAAGATGTGGAGGTGTCTGTCACGCCGTCATCGGCTGTGGTCTCGGCAGCGTGAACGGCCGGAATCGGCGCGGACCGTAAAGCGCCGACAACAACAGGTCGTATTCGTGTAGCCAGGTTTCCGGGTCGAGAGTCTCGGCAGCACAGGCGAATGCTCGCTGTCGAGTACAGCGGTCGCCCAGCATGACGCCGAACAACCGTGCCACGGCGTTCCCGTCGCGTGCCGGCGGGCTGCCGTCCCCGGCGGTCGCGGGGCCGGTCCACCCTGTCAACACGACACCGTGTTCGTCGGGATGGATCAGAACGGAGTGGACGCCGAGGTTGCCGTGCGGACGGCCGGCAGCGGCAAGAGTCATGACGATGCGGCGCACCATCCACGCCCAGTCGCGGCCGTCGAGTCCGGCGGGATACGACGCGTGCACCTCGTCCAGGCAGACCATTCCGGCGGGTACCCGGTAGGCGACCCAGGGATGGCCGTCGGTGACGGCGGTGTCGACGACGCACGGCGCGAAAGCCCGCATACCGTGGCCGGCCAGATGGGCGGCGACCGTCGGCAGCGCAACCACACCCTCGACGCCGGCGATGCGCCCGATCTCGACACGGATATCGGGGTCGTCGGTGCGATACGCGCTCATCTGGTCGGTGACCCAAAGGCGTTCGCGCAGAACGTGGGTGGCCGCCCCGGTCACGAATGCCGTGGTGTCACCGGTGCCCGACGCAGCCGTCACCGTCTCGCACCAGGCGCAATACAGCGCGTTGAGGGTCAGTGCGGCGTCGCGGGCAACCTCTGGCGACAGTCCGAGGATCGTCGCGCGGTCGGGGTGTACCGCGGCGAGTAAGGCGCGGTGACGGCGGCGTGCCGCGCGCTGGGCGGACGGATCGGTCGGTGTTCCCGCGAACACGTCGCCGGGTCGGCGGGCGTTCTCGATCAGCCGGACGATCTCGAAGGGGTCGTACTCGTTCATGTCTTTTACTCTAAACGAGTAATAACCAGGACGCAACGGTGTCGGTCGAACAGCCGACCATAGACGGTCAGAGGTGGTCCAGCGCCGCCGCGAGTCGTCGGACGCCCTCGTCGAGTTCCGCCGGTGGCAGCGTCGCGAAACTCAGTCGCAGGTACTCGCCGAGATCGTCGGAGACGGCGAACGCACGTCCCGGCACGAAGGCGACGCCCTGGTCGACGGCGGCAGGCAGGAGGTTGGAGGTATCGACATCGTGCAGGCGCGCCCAGCAGAACATCCCGCCCTCCGGTGGGCGCCAGTCGATCCGGCTCCCGAGATGGCGGTCGAGTGCATCGGTCAGCGCAGTTGCCCGAACCCGGTACTGCGCGCACAGGCGATCCACGTGGTCGGCGAGCCACCCGGTGTCGCTGAGCAGGTCGGCGGTCATCAGTTGACTGAACGCCGAGCCGCAGAGGTCGGCACTCTGACGCAGGCGCTCGACCATGCCGACGATCGACGGCGTTGCCTGCATCCAGCCCACCCGCAACGCCGGTGCGAGGATCTTCGACGCGCTGCCGAGTCGGATGACCCGATCGCCGGGGATCGGGGCGATCGGGTCGCCGGTGAATCGTAACGCACCATAGGGGTCGTCCTCGATCACGAGAAAACCGTACTGATCGGCGAGTTCAGCGAGTCGTATGCGGGTATGCGCGCTCGCGGTGACGCCTGACGGATTGTGAAAGTTGCTGACCGTGTGCACGATCCGGGGCCGTAGCCCGGACCGAAGCCGTGTCTCGAGCTCGGCGACGTCGGTGCCGGCGCCGGTGATGGGTAGGGCGACAATCCGGGCGCACACGGCTTGAAAGCTTTGCAGTGCACCCACATACACCGGATCGTCGACGACGACCGTTGATCCGGGATCGACGAGCGCCTGTGCCAGCAGCGAGAGTGCCTGCTGTGAACCATGGGTGATGAGGATCTGCTCGGGAGCGGCGCACTGCAGGTGGGCGATGGCCTCGCGGCACCGCGCAACGCCGGTGCTCGCCGTGTATTGGAGCGCCGAAGCGTCGGCGATCGCGCGCTGCGCCGCAACCGCGATCCGTGCGGTGGGGATGAGGTCGGTGGCAGGCAAACCGCCCGCGAGGCTGAGCACACCGGGCCGTTCGGTGACCGCGAGGAGATCTCGGATGGCCGACCCGCGGATCGACTCGAGGGCGCGCGATGGGGGAATGGACAAGGCAGACATGGGGCATCACTTCCGAAGGGCTGGTGGGGAAAGTGATGCGGGTGGTCACCGGATCGGCATCCAGGGTTCGATGCCTGACCAGACGGTATCGCGCGGAATCCAAATAATGAAACCACTTTCCCATTTGTTGGGATGACCTACTGGTGGTGTGCATCGCTGCATATCGGGCGACACGCGACTTGACCTTGACGCGGCGTCAACGTGTGTACTGCGATCACCACAAGCGAAAAAGGGGTGCCGATGAGGATCGGGCAGGTGGCACGGCTGGCGGGCGTCAGCACGCGCACCATCAGGTACTACCACCGGCTCGGGTTGCTTCCCGAGCCGCCACGGGATTCCAACGGATACCGAAGCTACGCACTCGACGACGTGGTGGCTCTCCTGAGGATTCGTCGGCTCACCGCACTGGGATTGGCGCTCGATGAGATCCGGGACGTCCTTGCCGAGGACGGGGCGGCCGACCTCGACGACGTATTGACCGAGCTCGACGCGGACCTCGCCCGTCGAGCCGAGGCGATCCAACGGCAGCGGCAGCGAATCGCCGATCTACGCGGCACGTTGTCGGCCGGCGTGCCGCGGGATGAGGTCGCCGACATCGCGGACCGACTGGCCGAGATCTACCCCGGCGCGGAGACAACAGTGGAAATCGAGCATTCGCTGTTGGAAGTCTTCACCGAGCTCGATCCCCAGGTCACCTCGCTGTATCGTTCCGCCCTCGCCGACGAGAACCTGGCAGCGCGTAGTGCCGAGCTCGCAACGCGCTTCGAGGCTCTGGCGACGGCCGACCCGGGAGACGACGAAGTGGAATGCCTGGCCCGCGACATCGTCGCCTGCAGCGGGGAACTCGGCGAGATGGCGCGTGGCGAACTCGAGAGAATCGACTTCGGGGGCCGGTTCGGAACCGACGATCTGCTCGACGCACTCACCGGCTCCGACGAACTGTCTGCCGCGCAACGCCGATGCGTGCAGCGAATGGTGGCATTGGGTCGGCAGGCGTGGTCATGACGGCCGCGCGGAAGCTGACCCTGCGGCCGATACGCGCGGAAACGCGTCGAGTCGCGGCCCTGACCGCATGGGTCCGGCGTGCGAGACCACCGGGTGACGCCTTCGGCTACCACCGCGACCTTCACCTCATCCTGTGGACCGCCGGGATACTGACCGTGGTCGAAGGCGCTCTCACCCATCTGATCCTGGTGCTGATCTTCGGACATCCGCCATGGGTGTGGATCGTGTTGGGGCTGCACATCTATGGCGTGTACTGGTTGTTCGGACTGCTGGCCGGGATGATGACCCGCCCACACACGGTCGACGGCCCGATCGTGCATCTGCGCAACGCGTCCGGGACACACGTGTCCTTCCCAGTCGCCGATGTCGACTCGGTCGTACTCGGCGAGCGCCCGGAGTTCGGCCATTCTCGCTGGCGGACAAGCGATGACGGCCGAACGGCCACGATCGCTTCCGGGCCGGCAGTACTTCGCGTCGACCTCGTCGAGAATGCCGGCGTCATCCTCGCCGGCAGCCCGATGCCGCTGGCCCCGAAGCATATTCATGTCAGTGCCGATGCCCCGCGGGAGTTCGCCGCGCGTCTCACCACAGCATTGTCGCCGCAGCCCGACGTCGGACGATGCGGGCCGGAGCCGGCTCGGCGGCCACCATCGTGAATGGGACGGTGAGGGGGAAGTCCTCTCGAGTGGACACGATCTCCACCTGTCCGATGATGGTGGCGAGTGCCAACGTCACCTCGAGCATGGCGAAATGATCGCCGATGCACGAGCGCGGGCCCGCACCGAACGGCAGATACTGCCAGCGGTCGAGCTGTTTGGCGCGCGCGGAGTCGAACCGGTCCGGATCGAAGGTCAGCGGGTTCTCCCAGTAGCGGGGATCCCGGTGCACGGCGTAGATTCCGGCGACGATGAGGCTGCCTCGCGGGATGCGATGGCCGTCGACCGCGATGTCGCACGATGCCTCACGGCCGAGGGCGGGTCCCGGTGGGCACAAGCGAAGCGCCTCGTGCAGGACCTGCACGGTGTAGCGCAGATGGGGCACATCGGCCGCGGTGAGCTCGTGGTCCCGAAGTTCATCGGCCTCCGCGGCGACGCGTTGCTGGATCTCGGGATGCCGGCCGAGCGCCCACAACGCGTAGGTGAGCGTGGTGGCCGTGGTGTCGTGTCCGGCGAGGAGGAAGGCGATCAGTTCGCTGCAGATCTCGTCGTCGTCCAGGGGGCGCCCGCTGTCGGGATCGACTGCGCTGGTCAGTGCCCGGACCAGGGGTGCTGCGACGGCGGGATCCGCGCGACAATTCTCGAGGACACGGGCGGCCAGTCCGCGCAGTGTTGCGCTGGCCGCGCGAGCATGCCGGCGAGCGGGGGTCGGCAGCCACCGCGGCGCCCGGACTGGGCGCAGGGACCGATCGGCGATGTAGGACAGAGCGACTCGCATGGTTGTACCGAGATCGCCGCTCACCTCGTCGAGGTCCAGACCCATCACCGAGCGGCCCAGTGCGCGCAAGGTCAATCGACGGCATTCGGCGTCGAGGTCGACCCACTCGCCCGGGCTCCAGCCACCGGTCACGGTGTGGGCGGCGCCGACCATGTCACCGGCGAACTCGGTCACCTGATGTTTGGTGAACACCGTCTGTAACGCGCGTCGACGAGGCAGCCAGCGGTCCTGCGTCATGTCGAAGAGGTTCTCGCCGGTGAGGTGTCGCATCTCCTCGTGGACCGATGTCCTCTCGACAACTCCGTCGGTGCGTCCCAGGACGTCATGTAGACCCGCCGGCGAGGTCACCAAGACCGTCGGCGCGGCCAGCCAGGCCGGGCCGACGCCGACGTTCGTCACGTCGTCGCCGGCGTCACGCAAGACCTCCTGGCCGCTGTGCAGAGCGCGTAATTCCTTGATACGTCGCATTCCCGAGAGTCGACAACGCGGCGGTAGTGGTAACCCGCTCGGATCGGTGTCGTGGCGGCGCCGGACATGCGGGTGTTCACGAGGCACCTGTCGATTGTGTTGGGGCCGGCGATGGTTGGGCCATGATGGTGCCTCCGGGGGCGACGGTGAGCAGCAAGGGTTGTCGGACAATCGCACCATTGGTCCGATGTCCGGCGCCTCCGTCATTTAGATGAGGTGTTCGCTCCCGATGGCGTGTACGCAAGGCGGGCGGCGAGCACCGCGAGTTCGGCCTGCCGCGAGGTGTTGGTCTTGTCGAACAGATGCTGCAGGTGGGTTCGGATCGTGGAGCGGGCCACGTGCAAGCGGTCGGCGATCTCGGTGAGGTCGAGGCCGGCGGCAAGCAGCGCCGCCACCCGAGCCTCGGTGTCGGTGAGGCCGAAGCACTGACGCAGCGGCTCGGGTGCATACGACGTGTTGTCGAGGTCGGCGTCGATCACGACGACGAGCGCTCGGAGCACCGAGCCCTGTCCGGCCAGCGGTGAAACAGCGGCCACGAGCGGTCGGCGACCGGACGGCCTCGGGATCACCACACCCGAGCCGCGTCGGATGCCGTGCGTGGTGGTGGCCTGGTCGAGGCGGTGCGGAACTCGCCGTAGGCGCGCGGGGCGGCGACGAGTCGGCCTGACGGATCGACGCGCAACCCGTCGGCCTTGCCGACGAGCGTGTGTGCGGCCGGGTTCGCGAACTCGACGTCGGCGTCGGCGCGCAGCACCAGCACCGCTCGGTCGACAGCGTCGAGGGCCGACGGCAGGCTCGGGTCGAGCTCGCCCAGTCCGACGGTGCGTGCCCCGATCCCAATGGCCCGTCGCAGGTGAGGGGAGAGGAGCGCCACCGCGGCGATGCGCTCGCGGGTGGCGAAGGGATCGTCCCGACGTTCGTGGGCGCATACGAATGTGGTGGATCGGTCGACGCGGACGAATATCCCGTCGCCGATGTCGTTGCGTCGCACCCAATCGGCGTAGAACTCGGTGTCGGTGTGCGGCCAGATGAGGTCGGCGCCCGAGAGAGGGACCCCGATGGGGCCGGCTTCGACCTCGGCGACGACATGGTCGAGCGGCGCGTAATGGTCCGCGTACTCCGTCACCGCGCCGGGTTCGAGCATCGACGCCATGATCGCGCGAGAACCGGCCGAATCCGTGCGGATGATCCCGCCGCCGGTCGCTCCGACGAGGCTGTAGACGGCCGAGAGCGCTTCGCGCCAACTCTCGGCGGCCGTGCCGGCGGCATAGATCCGTTCTATCGTGGCGGACAAGTGGCCGGCATCCATGGGCACTCCAGATGCTTTAGGGCGTTGAGCTGCGGAGTTGCCGACAATGATCCCACATTCCCGGACCACATGTCCTCTGTGTGGCAGACACGCCAGTGGCGAATGACCCCGGGCGAGCACCGCGGCCCGGGCTCGGGGCAAACTCACAGCAGATGCGAAACTTCGAAGCCTATCGTCAGTAGTCATGGCCTCCTTCACCAGAGAACTCATCGGCCGGTACCCCGCCGCCGTCATCGGCTCGGGCCCACCGCTGGTGGTACTCACCGGACTGACCCCGTCCACGGGGATCACCGGCGATGGCTTTGTCCGGGGCTCGTGTGCGCCGCTACGCGAGGTCACCGGTCGACAGTTGATCGTCATCAACCGTCGTCCCGGCCTCCGGTCGCCGATGACGATGGGTGAGATGGCCGACGACCTCGCCGAGTCGCTACGCGATCACCTCGATGGGCCGGCGGAGGTCTTGGGCGAATCAACCGGCGGCAGCATCGCGCAGCAACTCGCCGCCGACCACCCCGATCTCGTTGACCGGCTGATCCTCGTCAGCACCGGCTGCCGGCTCAGCGCATCGACGCGAGAGTTCCAGGCAACTGTCGGCGACCTCGTCGAACGTGGCGAGAATCGGCGGGCCATGGCGATGACGGTCGCCGATCTGGTGCCGCGCGGCACGCGGACGCTGGCCTATGGCGCGGGATGGCTGGGGGCGCACCGCATGATGGACGACGCGGCGGCTGCGGATCTCGTGACCACGATTCGCGCCGAGGACGGCTTCGACCTCGCGAAGGCGCCGACGATCAAGGCCCGCACCCTCATCGTCGGTGGCCGGCGAGACCGTTTCTACGACGCCGAATTGTTCTCCGAGACAGCGCGACTCATTCCGCACAGCACGTTGCTGATGGTCCCGCGCCGCGGCCACGTCACCGTGATGAGTTCGCCACGCGCGCGGATGGCCGTCGCTGGGTTCCTCGGCGCCTGAGTGGGACTCCGACGCCTCTTTTCGCAGGCAGGCCTGGCGAATTCACGCACGCTTGACGTAGAGGCCGGACATCCCCGAGATCGATCCGGACACGGTGATGATCGGTCCGCCAAGCTGCGACGGTGATCCGGCCTTGTCCTTGATCGACGACCATCCCGACCTCGATAGGTCCGGATAGCGGATCTCTTGATTGCGCCCCAGCTTGAGCTTCACGTTCGTGGCCGACACCTGCACCTCCAGGTCGAGGGCCGGCCCAAGGAAGACGGCGCTGGTGAAATCGAGATCGGCCGTACCCATCGACCCGGTGACGAGGATGCGTGGCGGTACCTCCCAGACGCCCTTGCGGCGCACGGTCTCCCAGTTCGCGTCGAGCTGCATCGGAGCAGTCATCGCGAATGACTCCGAGGCGGTCGTCTGCTCGTCGGGGAACAGCACCGCCGCAGTGGGCAGCCCGTCGACGGTCGCACGGAGCTCGCCGCGGTTGCGTGCCGAATACACCGCGCCCGAGCGTTCCTCGAATGCTGCGACGTCGAGATACCCCGACGAGAAGGCGTCGTTGAGGAGGCCGATAGCCCGCTCTCGTTCGGGATGGCCCACCAAGATATCGTCTTTGTCGGTTTCGCCCATGGTCACATGGTAGGGGTGGCGGGCACTGGCCTGCCGGTACATCCGGCCCATGCCGCGGCGGAAAACGTGTCGCGGGTCGTGACCGTAGGCGACTACAGTCGCCGCCATGGGAACGCTGAACAGCGCGCCGTCGTCGGCGCTCAACACGAACATGGGTCGGCTGCGTCTCGCCTGACGGCGCGACGACTCATCATCTTTTTCTCGCGCCGTCGACCGAGATGTCCATGCACCTCGGCCGCGAGATCATCGCCGTGTGCGGTTCATCCGCCGCTGCCGGGGTGCTTCACGTCACGATCCACGCTGGAGCGCACCGTGCCCATCTCCTCATCTCATGGCGGACGCCATGAACTCGGACAAAACTTCCTCGTCCACCAGCCAACCATTCAACGCATCGTCGGTCTCGTCGACATCACCCACGGGCCCATCCTCGAAATCGGCTCAGGCGGTGGCGCGCTCACCGCTCATCTGGCCGCCCTCGACCGGCCGCTGACCGCCATCGACATCGACGCACGCCGCATACAGTCTCTGCAGCAACGGTTTCCACACATCCGTGCGCAGCATGCCGATGTACTCAGCCACGTCATCGACGCGCCGGTGGTCGTGGGCAACATTCCGTTCCATCTGACCACCGCCATCCTGCGCAGACTTCTCGGCAACAACACCTGGACCGACGCCGTTCTGTTGGTGCAGTGGGAGGTGGCACGACGCCGCGCGGGCATCGGGGGTGCCACCATGATGACGGCGCAGGCGGCGCCGTGGTTCGACTTCGCGCTGCACGGCCGTGTTCCGGCCCGCGCTTTTCGTCCGGCACCCACCGTCGACGGCGGAATCCTCACCATCGCACGCCGCCGCCGGCCGCTGATCGATCCCCACGACCGACGTCGTTACGAACGGTTCGTTGGTGACGTCTTCACCGGCCGGGGTCGTGGCCTTGCGGCCATTCTGCGCCGCCGCGGCGGTGGTCGCGAGGTTGCCGGCGAGCTGCGCGCAGCGTTGATCCCCCCGAACGCTTTGCCGCGGGACCTCGATGTCGCGCAGTGGGTTTCGCTATGGAACTCGGTCGGCAGGCGTTGATCCGGGCTTCGCCGGTACGCGCGTTGAGGTGTTGGCCAGGCGCTGCCGCCGTCGATGACTCCTCGGTGGCGAGCTTCCATCTTGTCGTCTCGCAGGTACGACCCGCAGGTGCAGCCAGGTTGGTCGATGCGATCACTTAGATCGCAAACCTGGGCGCAGTCGGGGCTGATCGATTGACTGGGGCGCGTAATCGCTTTCGACGCACAAGGACTCCCCATGACCCGACAGCTGCATCTCGGCGGCTTCCTGATCGCCTCACCCGTCACCCATTCGCATGCGGCGTGGCGTCATCCAGGTTCGGAGACCGACTATTTCGGACCTGAGCACTACCATCGGGTGGGGCGCATCCTGGAGCGCGGTAAGTTCGACTTCGCGTTTTTCGCCGATCTCCTGGCCGCGCCGGACCGCTTCGGCGGTGATCAGTCCGAACCGTTCCGTCGCGGTACGCAGGCTGCTGCGACGATCGATCCCAGCCTTGTCGCTGCGTCGCTGGCCGCGGTCACCAGCCGACTTGGGATCGCGGTTACCAAGTCCGCCACGTACTTTCACCCGTATGAGCTGGCGCGCGTCTTCGGCTCGCTCGATCATCTGACGCGGGGCCGGATCGCGTGGAACATCGTCACATCGTTGACGCAGGCGGAGGCACGTAACTTCGGCCATGACGCGCACGTCGACCATGAGGAGCGCTACGCACGAGCCGAGGAATTCGTCTCGACGGCCATCAAACTGTGGTCGAGCTGGGACGCCGACGCGGTGACCGCCGACAAGGTGACCGGCGTATGGGCGGACCCGACCAAGATCCATCCCGTCGACCACGTCGGCGAGCACTACCGCACCCGCGGACCGCTCAATCAGCCGCGGTCGCCGCAGCATCGACCGGTGTTGATCCAGGCGGGATCGTCGGAGACGGGTAAGAACTTCGCCGCCCGGTGGGCCGAGGCGATCTTCGAGATCGATCCGACCCCGGAGGGCCGGCGCGCCTACTACGACGACGTGAAATCGCGCGTCGTGAACTTCGGTCGCAATCCCGACCATGTGAAGGTGTTCCCGTCGTTCATCCCGTTCATCGGCGAGACCGAGTCGATCGCCCGCGAGAAGCAGGCATTCCACAATGAGCTCGCCGACCCGATCTCCGGTCTGATCACGCTGTCGGTGCACACCGACCACGACTTCTCGCAGTACGATCTCGACGCACCCGTCGAGGACGTGAGGGTGAGCGGTACGCAGGGACTGTTCGAGGTTGCACGCGGGCTCAGCCACCGCGACAGCCTGACGCTGCGCGATATCGGCAAGCTCTACGCCCAGGGCGTGCTGCTGCCGCAGTTCGTGGGTACCGCCACCGATGTGGCCGACCAGATCGAGGCGTCCTTCACCGGGGGAGAGGCCGACGGGTTCATCGTGTCCAGTGCTCAGACACCGGGAACGTTCAACGACTTCGTCGACTACGTGGTGCCCGAATTGCAGCGACGCGGACTGTTCCGACGCGAATACGAGGGAGCGACCCTGCGCGAGCATCTCGGGCTCGGCGACGCCCACGAGGATCTCCCGGCCGATATCCGGGGGGAGGAGAGGGTGTTGGTCGGCTGACGGTTACGAGCGCCGGCTGGTCTGGGTCCGCAACCCGATGCACAACTGAACTAGGCGCACGCTATTCGCTGATTCGGGGACCTGGCGCCGACCGGGCCGAGGCACCTACGGTTGTGTCGTGTTCGATGTTTCGGAGCCGGACCCGTCGATGATCGACCTCGGCGTGTTCGTCGAGCGTCCTCCCGAGGTTGCCTGGCGCGTCCTGACACGGCCGGACCTCATCGCCGAGTGGCTCGCGCCCACAATCGGCTTTCAGCCTGTGGTCGGGACAACCTTCATTGTTCAAGTGGCGGTTCCGGACAAACCGGATGCCGAGATGGCTTGCCAGGTCGTCGTGGCTGACGAACCCCACCACCTTGCGTACAGCTGGACCGACCTCCGTGGGAAGCCGCCGCTGAGATGGATGATGGACTACCGACTGATGCCCCATGGCCGCGGCGCTCGATTGTTCTGGCAGATGAGCGGTTTCGATACCGAGGACCGCTATCAGAGGTTTGCGCGCAACGGTATCGAACGGTCTTGGAATCGGACGCTGCTGCCCAAGTTCGCCGAGATCGTGAAGGCGCAACGTTGATACAGGGCCGATTGATCCGATCGCGCCCGAGTTGGCCCCGAATACGAAGTAGCCCCGACCGAAGTCGGAGAAGCTTGTCTGTGGGCCCAGTAGATCGCTGGCCAACCCGCTCGACATTCTACAGTGCAGTTCGGGCATACGAACTACCAATTTTCTGAGAGACCTTGTCCTCAAACATGATTGCCCATCAAGCGATGTGGCCTCTATCCGGGCACCCGGTCGATACTCTGGTCGCTCACTACCACCAGGGGGCCAGGGTCGACGACCTAGCACAGGAGTTCGGCATCAATCGACGAACCGCCCCACTGCACCTGAAACGACGGGTGTCGCTTCGCAAGCGACCAGCCTCACCGCAGCAGATCACCCGTAATAGTCCTGCTCTACCGATGACGGCGCTCATTGAAATTCCCTAGGAGACTGCTGAAATAGGGGTATGGGGTTGATTGAACGGTATTGGAGTTAGACGGCTTTGTCGTTAGGCCCCTCTGCTCTTCCTTGTGCCTTTCTTATCCTCCGCCTGCTGAGCACCTTCAGGCTGAATCGCACATGCCTTCGCGCCCTGGAAACCCACGCTCGCCAGGATCTCGGCGCACCCTGTCCTCAGTAAAACGTCGTGATGCAGAATCTACTCTCGTCGGGTTCGAGTCTTAGCCCTATTTCCGCACGATATGATGTGCGCCCAGCACGCTCAACCTCGATTAGTGTCGAGCACAGCAGGTCCCCGTTATCAAGGAGACGTAGACCGTAAATGTAATGACCACGAATCCTTTCGAGGACGAGGGCACATAGTGCGTCGGCAGTGATGCCATCCAGCCCCATGTTCTTCAGATTTACGCCCTTAGCTTGTGTTAAGTAATTAAACTTGTCATCGGTGATCGAAACGGCGACCTCAGGCGTGGACGCCCCGCCGTAGCCAGCATCCAGCGAGGTCAACATCAGCGCCTCGTTCCGACTGAATACACCGTCACTCGACTGCTGGATCTTGTACGCAAGATACTGCCCGAACAGCAGATCGTACACGGACACCAGTCGAGCGTCGCCAAGCTCCCAGTTTCCCTCGTACTCGCCCGTTTTCGCTTCGAGCTCCTCGTAGTGTGAGGAGATATACGTCGATCCGACCTTGACGAGCTCCGCGGTGATCGTCCCGCTGAGCATATTCTTCAAAGGCGACTGCAACGTCGTGTCAACGACACCGATATAACCCGGTGCGCGCTTCAACTGAGCATCTATCGCACTCAACGTTCCCGGACTAAGGTTCGACAGATGCACGCAATAAACTTGACTACTGCTTGTCACGCCATCAAGGTCGAGGTACGGATAAGCACACGCGAGGTAATCCAGAACGCCCTGATAGCCCCAGGTAATCAGATCACCGTGATGAATCGCCGTGTTCAACTTTCCCGGAAGAGCAGGAACGATAAATTTGCTCGCGCCGTACGCATAGTTGCCGTACTTCTCGGAGAGCACAAACGAATTGAACATCAGACACGCCTCACGCTTGTCTTGACGCGGGCAGAGTGCGTTACGCAACGTCTCGTACTTGATCCCGAGGTCGTCGAGCTGGGTGACCAGCGTATCGAGGTTCCGCCAGATCTCCGCGCGTTCACCGTCTGGCGTCCATCCGTAGTAGCGTGAATACGCTTCGACGTAGATGTGATCCGTGTAGAACGTGTGCATCGTCTTCAAGACCTTCATCGGACGCCCTCCTCCTTGGACTTCGCCTGAACCGTCAGTTGAAGCGAAAATTTCTATAGGTACTACCTACGTTGAATCGCCGTCCGTCCTTGCGGCGCTGCAGGAGCTCCGCAACGGTGTCGACGTCTTTCGGCCGCATCCCAAGCGCACGGCACTTCGCACGAACCTGCTCGACGGACACATCGACCCATCGATCGGGACGATTCATCATGTCTGCCTTGAGTTTGTCTTCCTCATTCCACTTGAGGCCGGTGGAGTAGCCCGCCGCCCAGGCTGCAATGCCCTTCAGAATCCCGTCGATTCCGTTTGGAAGCGGGGCAACGTCCGTCACCGTGCTGTCCGCGCTGGGAGCGATCGTCTCGCCGGGGAGTAGGCGTACGGGGTTCGCGTCCTCGATCCACTCGGCAGTCTCCGGTTCACCCCACTCGATGACGACGAGCGCGTCAGCCTCAACGTCCCACAGGTCCTGCAGGTGCTTGCGGTCAGGCCACGCGTAGATCACCCGGTGGCCGGCCAATGCCGAACTCGACACACCTCGCCTCGAGACGTGGGTAACCCCCGGCCGTCCGATGAGGCCTGACAGGACGCCACCGTGGACCTGCTTCTGCGGCGTGACGATGACGATCGATCCACCGGGTTGCTCCAGTAACCATTTCGCAGCTCGAGCGACCTGCTGATCTCGCGAGTCTGACGGCGCTCATTGAAAGTGCCCAGTCTGGCTAATTGAAACTGCTCACTTGTGT